>CAZMRZ010000007.1:19239-60891 GCA_964568835.1 uncultured Woeseiaceae bacterium
ACTGATCGCACCCATCGTAATCGCATGAACCCAGGCACTGGTCGGTACGATGTTTTCAGCAGCCAGAGCTCGAAGAAGAAAGGCAAAGGGAACCCATGAGTAAGCGGCCGGCATCATCCAGAGCAAGGAATTATTTATCGTCTTAATGGGATCCCACAGTGCCAGGCGTGTCGCATGCGCTGCGGCGACAATGCTAAGAAGCGCCGCCATCGAAAAAGCCGGTGGGGTCCAGACACCCGAGAGCGCCACGACAACAATCACAAGGATCATCGCAGCGAAGGTGACGAATTCCACCCAGAACTTGTGATGCGATGTCGCATCCGGCACGGCGTTTTTCGTAAACGCCGGAATTACTCTGCCACCAACCACGGCCATTAGAACAACGACGATATCGATAGAGACGAAAAGTGAAGTACGCGACAGCGAAGGCTGCACGTATCCCAGACTCGCGAGATGAAACACGCCGTTTGATACGGCCAGAGCGAAAAGAATCGCCAGCACTTTGTAGTTACGAACATTCTCGCTGCGAATAATTGGGAACGCGATCGCCAATGCGACAGCGGGCAGAAACAACACGTCGACAATCGCCGCGAGCGTTGCCGGACCAATTATGATGAGTACACGGGCCAGGATCCAGAGCGCAGCGATCCCCGCCAGGCTCGCCCCGGTCGGCGTCGGCAGTCCGGTCCAGTTGCGAACGGCGGTAAAAAGAAAGCCCGCAATAACAGCGGCGGAAAAGCCAAACAACATCTCGTGGCTGTGCCAGACCGCGCCGTGGAGGTAGCCACCGGTGTTCAGAAATCCAGCAACCACGCCTAGCCATACGATAACTGCGGCAATCGCGAAGATTGACGCAAGTGCGTAGAAAGGGCGAAACCCGAGCTGGAGAATCTGCATGAGCACTCGTTAGCGGACCTTGTTTCCGTAGGCGTCCCAGACCTCAACATCCCCATAGCCGAGCGCTCGCACCTCTTCTTCCACTTTTTCGAGATCACCAACGACCAACCAGGTCAGTTTCTCCGAATCGACGATTTCCTTAGCCGACGCGTGAACGTCTTCGAGCTCGACCGCTGCAATTCGTTCGGCAGCCGACTGCGCATAGTCGAACGGCAAGCCATAGCTATCCGAGCTGATGATGCTGCTCAGGAATCCAGCGTTTGTCGCAAACGAGCCTGGCAAAGACCGGGTGCGATTCAGTTTGATGCGATCGATCTCCCCAGCGGTCGCTGGGCGAGACGATACAAAATCGTCAAATTCGAGTTTGATTTCCTGCATGCTCTCCGCCGTTTTGTCAGTCTGGACCTGACCACTGGACCGGAACGTCATATCACCGCTGGTGTTACGATCAATCCCTGAGTGATAACCGTAAGACCAGCCTTTGTCTTCACGCAGGTTCATATTCAGGCGCGACTCAAAGCCGCCTCCGAAAGCACGGTTCATCATCGAGAGCGTGGTCCACGTGTCGGGATCGTATGCGCCGATGGCTCGGCCGGCGACTATGGTGCTGGATGACGCTCCGGGATAATCGATAAGTATGATGCGGTTATCGACCTCATCTGCCCGACCAACAGCGACACGTGCCGATTGATTTTTCGCGGTCCATTTCCCGAACGCTTTGTTGAGCGCCCTGGTCGCCGCATCGATCTCAATGTCGCCGATCATGTAGACGGTCATATTATCTGGTGCGATTTCCGCCCGATGCCATGCCCCCAACATCTCCTGGTCGACCTGCTCCACAAGCTCCGGCTTCCAGACGGCGCCCATGACGGATTCTGTCCCATAGATTGCGCGATCAAACAGGCCGCTCGCTGCACGCGCCGGCGCCACCTGCAGGTTAGCGAGATAGGCCGAGATCTGAGCCTTGAGCTTATCCAGCTCATCCTGCGGAAATGTCGGATGTCGTAGCATCTCTGCCGCAAGTTCGAGCGACGGCTCCAGATTGCTGTTCAGAATGCGATAGCCCATTGAGCTTTGCTCCGCACCACCTCGAAAACCGCCACCCATGGCGATTTTGTCTTTTGCCGCCGCCAGTTCATTTGCATTGAACTTTTTGGTGCCTTTGTCCAGCAAGCTAAAAACGAAGGTGGGTAGGCCAGGTGCCTCGGCCGGGGCCGCAGTAGACCCGGTATTGATTTGAATCGACACATCGACCAGGGGAATACTGCCGCGAGTCGCAACGACCAGCTTCATACCGTTCTTCAATGTCGCCGAAGCGATCTCCGGGAAATTGATATCCGAGCTGGCGGTGACCGGCGGTATCGCCGATCGATCAACACTCTCTTCAACGCTCTGGAATTCGGGGAATGGCTCCACCGTCAACTGATAGTAGCCACGCGTCAGCCAGCGATTGGCGATTTGCCGCAGCTCCTCGCCGGTCGCGTCGTTAATCCACTTAAGCTCGGTGTTGATGAACAAGGGATCATTCGAGAACAACTCCCCCTCAACCAATAATCGTCCGATCTGAGCGCCAGTCTCCAATGCGCCGAGAATGTACATTTTCACGCCCAGCTTCGCGTTCTCCACGATTTGCGGATCGGGACCATCAGCCAGATATCCCGCTAAGACCTCATCGACAACGGCCATGGCATGAGACGGCTCAACGCCGGGGCGAAGATCGATCGTCAGACTATACTCACCACTTAGAACGCGGCCATTTGCGCCACCCCGAATACTGGTTGCGAGCTGCAACTCGTCGACCAGAATCTTGCGCAATGGTGAGTTCTTGTTCGCGACTAACGAGTCATTGACGAGGTACATCAACGATGTGTCCTTGTCGTTCGTTCCAGGAAGTGCCCATGTGCGCGTGATTCGAGTCTGCCCGACCCGGTCGTACATCATCTCCTTGCGGTTCTCTTTCAGTTCTGGAACCCATTTCTTCGGATGTGAAAGCGGTTCGCCCGTCGGTGCGCCCGCAAAATAGTGCTCAACTTTTCGTTTTGCATCTTCAACAGAGACGTCGCCCGCCAGAACGAGGACTACATTCGACGCGCCGTAGTAGGTATTGAACCACTCGTGCACGTCATCCAACGACGCAGCATTGAGGTCCTCCATGGAACCGATAATGGAGTGGCGGTAGGGGTGATCGACCGGATAAATCCCTTCGCGAATTTTGTCGTACATCTGTGCGTAAGGACGTGTCTCTCCCTGCCGTTTTTCGTTCTGCACGACGCCGCGCTGTTCGTCCAGCGCTTCCTCGGTAATCGCGCCCAGAAGGTGACTCATACGATCACTTTCCATCCACAGCGCCATATCGAGTGCGCCCGACGGAATGGTTGAGTAGTAATTGGTTCGGTCCTCATTCGTCGTACCGTTCATTCCGGTCGCGCCCGCGTCGATAAACGGAGAGAAATACTCACCGTCACGATTTTCGCTGCCCTGGAACATCAGGTGCTCGAATAGATGCGCGAAGCCGGTTTTACCCTCTGGCTCGTTCTTCGAACCAACGCCATACCACATGCCCACAAACACCGTCGGCGTCGAGTGGTCTGAATGAACAAGCACGGTCAGGCCGTTGTCGAGCTGGAATCGCTCGTAGGGCAGGTCGACCTGAGTTGCAAGATCGTCTTCGGCAACGGCGGTGACAGAGATGACAAACCCGATGAGGATGAGAGTGAGAATTCGTAAGTTAGATTTCATTTGCTGATTCCGAGGTCCAAGCCGCTAATTGTCATATCTTAGAGGTTCATAAACCAGCATAAGTGCAATATTTTTGCCCTCTGCACTTACTTCCAGAGTCCGGCTGGGCTACAGTGAGCGGCAACCTCGACAGGTGAATGTCTGGCAACAGGCATTAAACGGGAAGACGGTGCGCCGCTGAACCATTTCGGCAATCCCGTCACTGCCCCCGCAACGGTAAATAAGTTTTTTGATCAATAAGCCACTGCGCGTTTCGCGTGGGAAGGCGATCAAAGAGAACCAATTTTCGAATAGGTTACTTATGAGTCCGGAGACCGGCCCGTCGATAATCCACTGTTCGATCGCGGCGGGCGATTTTCGGGAACTCGATTCTCACTGCCCCTCGCGACGACGCATACGCCGGTTCGGGGACGCCTGCGGGAGAGAATCATGAAATCCAGTCACTTTGTTTTTGCCCTCAGTTGCGCATTGCTGCTGAGCCAGACCGCTATTGCCGACGAATCCGGGTCGAGCCGAATCGACCAAATAGTCGTTTCCGGTGCCCGAACGCCACTGACAATCAAGCAGATGGGTAGCGCTGTTACCGTCATTACACGAGACGAGATACAACGCCGTGAGGCCCGCCAGGTGACAGAGCTACTGAGGTCAGTACCGGGCTTTTCGGTTAGTCACACCGGCACCGCAGGCTCGCAGGCTCAAGTCCGCGTTCGCGGTGCCGAGGCCAATCACATCCTCGTCCTGATCGACGGCGTTAGAGCCAATGACCCGGCAACCGGCGATGAGTTTCGCTGGGAATATCTGAGCACCGCTAATATCGAGCGCATCGAAGTCGTTCGTGGACCGCAAAGCTCACTTTGGGGCAGCGATGCCGTAGCGGCAGTTGTACACATCATCACGCGATCAGAACAAGCTGATTCAGGCATCAACGGCTATGCAGAAGGCGGCTCATTCGGTACGGCCAATGCCGGGCTGGACGGCACCTTCAGCGGCAATCAATTGACGCTAAGCGGTGGCGTCGAAAGCCTGACCACCGACGGCAGCAATGTTTCCCGAACGGGTAGTGAGAAAGACGATTCAGACCTGACGACGGCAAATCTGTCCGCCAGGTTCGCCGCGACTGAGGCTTTGTCGTTGAATGTCGGTCTGCAATCGATGGACGCTTATTCACAGTTCGATCCCGTCGACTTTTTCGTAACCGGTCTGCCGACCGACGGTGATGTCGCCACCGATACAACTAATTTCTTCGCCCGAGCCGGGATCGCCCTGCGGCCAGGTGACAGCAATGTTTCGCATGAGCTTAACGTTCGCTACTTTGACTCCGATAATCGGAATCTCGTCGATGGTGTTGAAGGTTCGGCGACAGCCTCAGATCGATTCACGTTCGCATACCAAACAAACGTCAATATCGGCACCAACGTCCTGACACTCGCGCTCGAGCATGAAGAAACGGAGTTCGAACAAAGTGGTGCCACCGTATTTGGCGACCCGAATCAACGTCAGAGTATGGACACAACGAGTGCCATCGCAGAATTTCAATGGCTGTCACTGGATCGCCTGGCGTGGATCATTAGCGCTCGCGCCGACAACAATAGCGATTTCGAGAATGCCTTTAACGGCCGCTTGTCGGTCGCCTTCGAATTGTCGGAGTCTACGACGCTTCGGAGTAGCATCGGTACAGGCCAGAAGAATCCGACCTTCACTGAGCGTTTCGGCTATTTTCCCGGTCAGTTCGTCGGCAACCCGGCACTAAAGCCCGAACGTTCGACGTCGTACGACATTGGCTTCGATCAGAGCCTTGGCAACGACGCGATTCAGTTGCAGGCCTCCTTGTTTCGACAAGACCTGACGGACGAGATTAACGGCTTCGTTTTCGATCCGGTCACGTTTTTGTCCACGGCCGAGAACATGTCTGGCAAGAGCCGGCGCAGCGGAGCTGAACTGGCCGCTCGTTGGCTAATCAGTGATTCTGTGGGAGTCAGCGCGAATTACACCTACACCGATTCGACGGAACAGGATTTTCTTGGCAACGACGTTCGCGAACTGCGCCGTCCACGACACTCGGGCGGGTTCTCGCTGGACTACCAAACTACGAGCGAACGCTTTAGTGCCTCGCTGAACGCCGACTACGGCGGCACGCGCTCCGATATTTTCTTCCCGCCATGGCCCGACCCTTCCGAGATCGTGACGCTAAGTAATTACTGGTTGGTCGACCTCGCCACCCAATACCGTGTAACTGACTCGATCACTGTATTTGCGAAAGGTAGCAATTTGCTCGACGAGGATTACGAACAGGTCTATGGCTATCGAACGCCTGGGCGCGCGGCCTACTTCGGTGTTCGCGTTAACTTCGGTAGTTAATGGCCTCAAGAGCCAGTTCAGCCATAGGTTCAACGTATTCGCCCATTTGAGCGGCGTTCTTGTTCGACGCGTTACCGTCGACAGCTCGTTTGGCAACGCCTTGAACAATGGCTGCCAGTCGAAAGAAGCTGAAGGCAACGTAGAAACCAAAGTTATCAATGCCATCAATGCCCGTGCGCTCGCAGTAGTCGGCGACGTACGCGTCTTCGGTGGGTATACCGAGCTCGCCGAGATTCTTTCCGCGCAGTCCGGAGATACTTCCGATACGTGCTGGCATTCGTAATTGCATGCATTGGTATCCAACGTCAGCAAACGGATGCCCAAGCGTCGAGAGTTCCCAGTCCAGCAGAGCGATAACCTCGGGTTTCGAAGCGGCGAAAATCATGTTGTCGAGACGGTAGTCGCCGTGGACCAGTGACACCCGTCCATCGTCAACGGGCAAGTTGTCACCGAGCCAGACCATGAGTTTTTCCATCGCGTCGATTTTCCGTAACTCGGAATCTCGGTATTGCTGACTCCAGCGACCATATTGCCGTTCGAAATAGCTGCCGGGCTTACCGAAATCGCTGAGTCCCGCCTTGTCGATATCGACCTGGTGCAACGCTGCCAGGACTCTGTTCATCTCGTCGTAAATCGCGCTCCGTTCAGCCTTTCCGACTTCCGGAATCGACGAGTCCCAAAAAATTCGTCCGTCGCAAAACTCCATGAGGTAGAACATCGATCCGATGACGTCACGGTTTTCGCAAAGATGAAACACCTTGGGTACCGGCACGTCCGTATCGGCCAACGCGGCGAGCACCCGGTATTCACGGTCAACCGCATGCGCGGATTTCAGCAGCTTCCCCGGTGGCTGGCGACGCAGCACGTAGTCACCTGAACTAGCTCTTACCCGGAACGTCGGGTTCGATTGGCCATCGGCGAATTTCTCGATGCTTTTGAGTCCGGAAAATCCCTCGATGTTGGCTTCGAGATAGGGTCCGAGGACGTCGGCATCCAGTGTATCAACAGCGCTCGGCACCATTGCGACCTAGAGCCCGGCGCCTGGCGTTTTCAAACGCTGACGCAATTGCTGTTCTATTGATGAGTATTCGAGATCCACTGCTTTCACCCATTTAGTCCGCCACGCCATCTAGTATCGACTAATCAGACACGGATATGAACAAAAAAACGCGACCCCGTTCGGTTTAGAATGCGATACGAACACTTAATACGGGATGCTTCATTGACCGAATCGACCGCGAAACTCGCCGCACGACGCGAACAGTTACTGGGACCCGCTTACCGACTGTTTTACGACGAGCCTGTTCATCTGGTCAGAGGGGAAGGCGTCTGGCTGTATGACGTCGACGGCCGCAAATATCTCGACATGTATAACAACGTGCCGCATGTCGGTCACTGCCATCCGCAGGTCGTGGATGCGATCTATCAACAAATGCAGATGCTCAATACGCACACGCGTTATTTGCATGACAATGTCGTCAACTACGCCGAACGACTGACCGAGAAACTTCCAACTAAGCTTGATACCGCGATGTTCTGTTGCACGGGCAGTGAGGCGAATGAACTCGCCCTGCGCATTGCGCGAACGGTGACTGGCGGTACTGGCATCATCGTTACCGATAGCGCCTATCACGGCAACACCCAGGCAATCTTTGAAATCTCAACGGAAGACATTCCGAAGGAAGAAGTCCCCGACTATGTCGTGACCGTACCCTCGCCGGATACCTACCGTGGAGTCCACGGCGGTGACGATGCCGGCGCGCAATACGCTGCCTATGTAACGGACGCTTTAGCGCTACTGCAAGAACGCGGTCTTACACCTGCCGCGATGATGATCGACACCATCGTATCGAGTGGCGGGGTTGTTGCTCCGCCGGCGGGCTATCTGAAGACTGCTGCCGATATCGTCAGGAAAGCCGGAGGTTTGTTTATCGCCGATGAGGTTCAACCGGGCTTCGGTCGAACGGGCAAAAACTTCTGGGGCTTCGAGGCGGACGATTTCACGCCCGATATCGTGACCATGGGCAAACCAATGGGCAACGGCCATCCGCTGGCGGCCATTGTCGCGCGACGCGAACTCGTCGAGGGATTTACCAAATCCGGGCACTACTTCAACACGTTTGGCGGCAACCCTGTCTCCTGTGCTGCCGGTCTTGCCGTTCTCGATGTCATTGAGAAGGAAAACCTGCAGCAGAACGCGCGCGACGTCGGTCAGCACATTGTCGACGGTCTCTGGAAGCTGGCCAACACTCACGAATGTATCGGTGATGTTCGCGGAACCGGGTTCTTCGTCGCACTCGAATTCGTGTCTGATCGCGAGCAACGAACGCCGGATGCCGACCTGACCGGCAGGCTCGTCAATAATCTGCGCAATCGGGGTGTTCTGACGGGATCAATCGGGCCGGATGACAACATCATAAAATTGCGACCACCTATGGTACTGAGTAAAGACGACGCCGATTTCTTATTGTCTGTTTTGGGCGAGTCGCTTGCAGCGTCGGATTAGTCGATTACCTTGCCTGGATTCAGGATGTTCGTCGGATCGAGAAGGGTCTTGAGCCCTTTCATCAATTGAATCTCTTCCTCACTGCGGGTATTGCCAAGCCACGCTTTCTTATCGACACCGATGCCGTGCTCAGCCGATATTGATCCATTGAGGCCATCGAGACAGCCGTAGACAATTTCATCGCACTGCTGATGATGAGCCCGATCATCAAACGGCGTAATGAATATATGTAAATTTCCATCGGCGAGATGCCCAAACACGTACAGGCGCGCGTCCTCTCGCCAAGCCGCCAGCGCTTTCTCAACTTTGTCTATGTAAGTGATCATCGACTTGATGGGCAGGCTCACATCGTACAAATAGGCCGGGAGTACCACATCGAAATGCTCGCGAACTTTCCACAACGAATCCCGTTCCGACTGTGATTTTGGCAGCACCGCGTCGACAACAAGACCGTCTTCCAGACTTCTTTCGAGAATTGTCTGAAAACGCGCCTCGTCTGCCTGAGCATCCGAACCTTCCGCCTCGATGAGGACGTAGTACGGATAGTCCCGCGCCAACGGCGCTTTATGTGCGCCGTCGACTGTGACTGCACTGAAGTAGTTGTTCCACATGACCTCAAAGGCGCTTAGCGTTCCCGCGAGATCCGATTGCATGATTTTGAGGAGACTCACGACAGCGTCAAAGGACTCAGTCGCGAGCAGCACTGTTTGGCGACTTTGCGGGAGTGGGAACAGCTTCACAACCACGCGCGTAACCACACCCAGGGTCCCCTCGCTCCCGATGAACAGTTGTTTCAAGTCATAACCGGTGTTGTTCTTCAGCATCTGGTTCATGGAAGAAATCACAGTTCCGTCGGCGAGCACGGCCTCCAGCCCGAGAACAACGTTACGAATCATCCCGTAACGAAGGACGTTCATTCCGCCGGCATTGGTCGCGACGTTTCCGCCAATGGTGCAACTTCCTCGAGCGCCAAGATCGAGCGGGAACAGGAAGCCCTGTTCCGCCAGTTGTTCCTGTACAGATTGTAAAACCGCGCCTGCCTGAATCACGGCGACGCTATCGAGTGGGTCGACCGACTCAATGGCCGTCATTTTTTCGAGGGAGACGATGAGGTCTTCGGGGCCCGACAGGGCGCCTTCAACGACGCCGGTCAATCCGCCCTGAACGACGACAGATTGTCCTCGTTCATGACAAAGCACAAGTACGTCGCTGACTTGTTGCGTAGACCGTGGCCGAACCAGAGCCTTCGCTATGGTGGGTGACGAATCCCAATAAGAAGTGGCCCGTTCCACGAGGTCGGGGCCACTGCTAATGCTATCTCTGCCAACTATCTCGGACAGTTGATCAATCAAATCGTCCATCAGTACTCGAACTAGTGTCTACCTGACCCGAGTATACGAGAAAGGACCCTGCTATTCGCTGACCTCTATTTCAATGACTTTCTTAACGACGTGAACGCCATGCGGCGCATTACCATCACCACCGGCGAAATGGACATTTTCATGGCCTGCCGACTCAAGAGCGGTCCGGATTATTCGTTGCGTTGCGTCATCAATTTCTTTGCCGCTGAAGATCATGACGCCTTCGCCATCCATCTTTTCAATCATTACATGTGGCGCATGACGATCGTGTGGCGCCATGTCGCCCTTGCTGATCCAGACGTTGGCATCACCATGATCATGATGTTTGCCGAACGCGGGCATATCGATGGTCTTTCCATCGACGTCGAAACTGTAGCCTTCCTCGGTTCGCGTGATGAGAATCGGGCGTCCCGCTTTGTCAGTAATAGAACGATTTTCCCCGACCTGCATGTCTTCGATATTGAATCCGAGGTCATTGCTGTCGAGCGTCAGGTGCGTCTCGCCGTCGCCATCATCCATAATGACTTCTATTTCCATCTTATGGTGTTGTTTCTCGCCCGCGTATGCGGCCGCCGCGAAAAGAATAGTCGCGAGCAAAGTCGCTATCTGTTTGGCATTCATTGGTGCTGTCCCCATTTTGTGTGTTCGTGGCTTATTGATGCCCGACCGGAGGAAATCGTCGCACAAGTTTAGGCTGATTGACGCCGAAGCGAACGGAACAGCCACAAACACCCAATAGCCAGGACGATCGGCGTGAAAACGCTCCCCTCGGGACCATCCGTTCCGCCTGTCAGCCAGACCGCGGCGTCGGCCACGGGTGCCAGATCATTTATTAGTGGCGCCAGGTTGAGCTCAATTCCGGTGGTCGGAAGACCGAACCAGGTAATGAACATCCAGTTCCATGCGGCATGCCAGGCGGCAGCGCCCCAGATGGATCTTTCTCTAATAGCCAGCAGGCTCAGGAACACGGAAAACAGCATGGTCAAAGCAACAAACAGCGCCGGACCTGACGGCCCTGAAGCCGCGAGCGCTTCGGTATCGACATGCATCAACGTAAACAAAACGGAGTTTCCAATGACGCCGGCCCAAAGGCCGTACCGAGCTGCGATTCGCCCCAACATCCAGCCTCTGAAAATCAACTCCTCTGTTCCGGATTGCAGCATAAAGGCGAACATTAATATGAAAATCGGCAATAGATCCTGCAGCCCCAGACTGACGTCCGCTTCAACAACGTAGCCGCCCAACAGACGGACGCAGTAAACAACCGAGGCTGCCATTAACAGACCGAGGCCAAATCCGAGTAAGTAGTTACGGCGCGCGTCGGTGCTAAATCCCAATCCGACGCTGGCCAGACTGCGGCGCTCAAAGAAGCGCAGCCATAGAGTGAAAATCACCGCAGTCATCGCGAAGGCGCCGATAATCAGATAGAGAATCGTCGGGTAGGTCTCAATCGTCTCCCGGGAGCTTAGACCAAGAATCTTGGTCGGCAACAAGGCGAGAATTTGCCCGAGAATAAAGAACAGGAATACCAACACTGGAACGGCCCATATCCACGTGCGGCGGTGATTTAGTGGTTCTGCTTCGAAGAGTTCTGTTTTCATTGCCCCTAGATGCGTCTCATCACGGTTCTGGATTCAAGTATTTGTTCAATGCAGTGGCAATCGAATACTAGTGTTGCATGTGTCCTGATCGATCGCCGAATATCGGAAACTCACTCTTTACTCAGGCCTCGCTTGCCTCGCGATTTCGACGGCGGCAGCCGCTAAATCAGTTATCACTTCATAGTTGCCCGCTTCGATCGCGTCTTTTGGCGTCAACCAACTACCGCCACAGGCAAGTACAGCAGGAATGGCCAGAAAATCGGCGAGGTTGCCCGGTGACACGCCCCCCGTCGGCATGAATCGCATCGTCCTGAAGACACTGGATAGCGCCTTTAATGCGGGTATCCCACCCGCGATCGACGCCGGAAAGAACTTCACAGTGTCCAGACCGAGATTGAACGCGTGCTGCAGCTCTCCTGGCGTCATGATCCCGGGATAGATCGGTACGCCGTGTGCGTTAGCGACGGCAACAACACCCTCGTCGAGCCCCGGTGAAACGATGAATTTGGCTCCGTTGGCCAGAGCCGCTTCAGCCTGTGAGGCACTCAGGACAGTTCCCGCTCCCGCGATTATTTCCGGCACCTCATCGGCAATAGCTTGTAAACACTCCAGAGCCTGGTCAGTTCTGAGTACCACTTCGACCACCGCCAGCCCACCGGCTGCGAGGGCCCGCGAAGTCTCAACGGCGATTCTTGGGTCATCGGATTGCACCAATGGTACAACCAGAGTTTTTTCCAGTAACGTGGTGATTTCCTGCATCAGATTCCGTCTCTCGCCATTGTCGTTTGTCTTGAAACGACTATTAGGCCCGGTGGGTTTTCGCCTGTCAAAGGTCGATCTTTATAGGGACCAGTTATCGAATAATCCTTCGCCGCCCCGGAATCGGGCCGGAAATACCCGGCTCAGCCCCCGGGTAGCACAGCGTCCAGGCCGCTATTGATCAGCATATGCACCCAGATACTCAGGCCATATCCGAGCGCGATAGCGGGCGTCCATTTTAGATGGGTGAAGAATGTGTAGTGCCCACGTGCCTGTCCCATCAACGCGATTCCGGCGGCGGATCCGATAGACAACAGGCTGCCGCCAACGCCAGCGGTCAGGGTAACCAGCAGCCATTGCTGGACGCTCATCACAGGCTCCATTTCGAGAACCGCCACCATCACCGGAATGTTATCGACGAGTGCCGACATGACTCCCACCAATATGTTGGCAATGGTCGGTCCGAGTTCGCCATAGAGGTAGGCCGATGTCTGATCGAGATAGCCGATGAAACCCAGTCCACCGACACACATGATGACGCCGAAGAAGAACAGCAACGTGTCCCACTCGACTCTTGATACTTCGCGAAACGAATCGAACGGTGACGTGTCACCAATTTCGCCGTACAGCTTTCGATCGAACGTAGTCGCGCCGAAGGTTTTACGAAGGTAGAAGCCGAAGAATTTGAGGCCAGCCAGCCCTGTCATCATGCCGAGGAACGGCGGCAGGTGAAGAAAGTTGTGGAAGGACACCGCCGTCGTGATCGTACAGACGAAGAGGAGCATGATTCGCCGGGCACCACGCTTCATCCTGAACGCGCCGTTGCCGTCCGGCTTCGAGGGCTGCCCCGTCGGCACCGCAATCGACATCATCAACGCAGGCACCAGATAGTTCACTACGCTTGGAAGAAACAGCGCGAAGAAGGTTCCGAAATCAAGGATGCCGCGCTGCCAGACCATCAACGTCGTAATATCGCCGAAAGGGCTGAACGCGCCGCCCGCATTCGCAGCCACAACGATATTGATACAGGCAATGCCAATAAATCGCGGGTTGCCCTGACCTATCGCCATAACGACGGCGCACATCACAAGTGCTGTCGTCAGATTATCGATAACGGGAGACAGGAAAAAACTCAGCAGCCCGGTTATCCAGAACATGGTGCGATAAGAATACGCGCGCTGGGCCAGCCGGTGCCGAAGCGCGAGGAAGATGTTCCGCTCGCTCATCGCATTGACGTAAGTCATAGCCGCCAGCAAGAACAAAAACAGTTGTGCGAACTCGGCGAGATAACCCTCGACCGCTTCGGCGGCCGCCGCAGGATGTTCGGAATCCGCGTATTGGTAAGCAACCAAAGCCCAGATGATGCCGGCCGCGAGCATGACCGGCTTGGATTTTCGAAGGTGTGTGAACTCTTCGGTGATGACCAGGGTATAGGCCGCAACGAAAAGAATGATGGCGACGATGCCTACCCAATGCGCGGTGAGATCCATGCGCGCATAATACAGGAATCGTTAGATTGGGTTAGTCCTGCAGGTCGATTTTGGACTTAATTATGACGTGCTGACCGGTACTGTTGTACGGATCGCTTCCTGCGTCGTCATCTTCCGAAATCGAAAGCTCCGTCGCTTCATGAAGGCGGGACCTGATCACGCGTGCCTCGTCCTGATCGCGCGTGATGTGGACCGACTCAGTTCTGATCACTGATTCTGTTTTTGGATTATGTGAATTCACGGTCTTTCCCTGTAGCACAACTGATTCATAGTGCATTTTGAACCATTGCCTCGACCGTAGTTCAGTCGCTCGTCGGGGAAATCGGGCCGCTCGTCAGGCTATGACCATTCGTCGACGATTTACTACCGCAGATCGACGAATTCCGATCCCTAAGGTTCTCTTAAGGTTCGCTCCGTAGTCTTGCGGTCACTGATGAAGCAAAGCAGGACGCTCGATGAACACTGTAACCGCCCACAGCCCCGCCAACGCCACGAATCCCGTCGCTCGCAAGAGCCTTCGCGCACCGCAGACCCCGTCAGACATGTCTTTGGCGCTCGTTCCGGAGCATTCTGCTGAGCGATCTGAGCTGGAATCGGGGATTTCGCAGAAATTTGCAAGCGCGTACGGCGCGAAACTTAGCCAGTTTCTTCCCAGTCTCCTGCGTCTCAAGGTTTCTGGGGAGTTGGGTGCGGTTGTCGGTATTCGCGAAGCTTCCGAAGGCGCGCTGTTCCTTGAGCAATACCTTGATGCCCCGATCGAGCAATCCGTTGCCAGCGCATTCATGACGCCGGTTGATCGTGATCAGATTATTGAGATCGGCAACCTCGCCGCCGACATTCCAGGACTTGCGTACTCATTGTTCGCGGTGCTTGCGGTCGTACTGAATGAAGCCGGATACCGGTGGGTAGCGTGCACGGCAACGCCGCAGGTTGCGGTCATGCTTGCAAAAATGGGTTTCTCCTCACAGAAAATCTGCGGCGCGGACCCACAGCGACTGGAAAAAGGATCGGCAGCTTGGGGCGAATACTACGCATCGCGTCCCAAGGTCATCGTCGGTGATATTCGCAGCGCTGCCGCCAAAGTCACCGACAATCGCGACCTGTCAGTTATCGTGCGCCAGTTTGCTCAGCCGATCGCCGAAATGGCTGCAAGCCTTAAGAAAGCCAACTCATGATTAAGACGATTTTCGAGAGCCTGCGTGACGCGGGTGCGCCCTCTGACGTTGTGCTCGAGTCTGGCGGAGTCGAACTCTCCCGGTCCGATTTGCTTGAGCGGGTCGAAAAGCGCGCCTCGCAGCTGCTAAAGATGAACATCGATAGTGTGGCTTTGTACGCAGACAATGGATTTGAGTGGGTCATTTCAGATCTGGCTTGCCAGCAAGCCAATCTGACTGTCGTCCCGCTGCCATTATTTTTCTCGGACGAGCAGATCCGTCATGCAATCTGGAGTAGCGGTGTCGACGCCATCATCAGTGATCGCGAACTCGATGCCACCGCTGCTGATGCAAAACTTGTCCCCGAATTTGAACAAGTTTCGACGGGTGCTGCCCGGATTTACCGGCTGCAACCCAATCACTCGGCCTCGCTGCCACCAGGTACGCAAAAGATTACATTTACCTCCGGCACGACAGGAACCCCCAAAGGGGTGTGCCTCTCAGCCGAACAACAATTCATACTTGCGAACTCACTCGCGTCTGTTATCAACATCGAAAAACCCAAGCATCTTTGCGTCCTGCCATTAAGCACTTTGCTGGAAAATCTGGCCGGCCTGTACGCGCCGGTGATAGCAGGCGGAAAGATCATTGCAGCGCCACTGGCAGAAGTCGGGCTGACAGGCTCCTCGGAGCTGGAGCTTGGAAAACTGCTGGCCTGCATAGAGCAGCATCAACCAAACACGCTCATCCTGGTGCCGGAAATGCTCAACGCGCTAACGCTCGCAGCCGGTGCGGGCTGGGCACCGCCAGCTTCTTTGAAATTCGTCGCCGTCGGAGGCGGCAAAGTCTCACCGGACCTGCTTCGCGGCGCCCGCGAAGTCGGAATACCGGCCTTCGAGGGATACGGACTCTCCGAATGCTCGTCGGTCGTCTGCCTGAACGTTCCCGACGCGGACAAAGTCGGCGCTGTCGGTCGCGCACTGCCGCACGTCGATGTAACCGTCGTATACGGGGAAATCGTCGTTACCGGAAGCGCCTTCCTCGGCTACGCCAACCAGCCCGATAGTTGGGGCTCGGACAGCGTCCGTACGGGAGACCTCGGGAGCATAGATTCCGATGGCTTTATTCATGTTGATGGGCGCCTGAAAAACCAACTCATCACCAGCTATGGCCGCAACTTGTCCCCCGAATGGGTGGAAAGTGAATTGCTGGCAGGGCCGATGCTGCAACAGGCGATCGTTATTGGCGATGACCGACCCTATTGCATTGCGCTCGTCTATCCACGCGATGCATCAACCACCGATCAGGCGATAGCGACCTGGATCAGCCATGCAAATGAAGGGCTACCCGACTACGCGCGCGTATCTCGTTGGTATCGCTTGCCAAAACCACTGAGCAGTAGTGACGGCTTGCTGACAGAAAACGGACGGCCGAAGCGAGCAAGCATTGAACAGAAATATCAACTCGCTATTGGCGACTTGTACGAAATGAACCAAGAGGTATCCAACTTATGAACTTTTACGAAAAACTGCAGCACGAAACGCAGGAAGAACGAAATTTCCTGCTTTCGTCTCCGATCATCGGGCGCTGCATGACCGGCGACATCACACTCGAGGACTACGTCGAGTTCCTTACGCAGGCCTATCATCACGTGAAGCACACCGTGCCCTTGTTGATGGCAGCGGGTGCCCGTCTGCCGGAAGACAAAGAGTGGCTTCGCGAAGCCGTCGCCGAGTACATTGAAGAAGAGCTTGGTCATCAGGAATGGATTCTTAACGACATCGCCGCCTGCGGCTATGACAAGGAGGCTGTTCGTAGCTCACGGCCCGCGCCCGCTACCGAATTGATGGTTGCGTACGCCTACGACACGATACAGCGCGTAGATCCCGTCGGCTTCTTTGGCATGGTGCTGGTACTTGAAGGCACCAGCGTGACGACGGCCGATAAAGCAGCCAGCGCCATCAAGAGCGCGCTCAACCTTCCGGGTAAAGCCTTCTCCTATCTTCGATCTCATGGCGCACTTGACCAGGACCACATCAAGTTTTTTGAGTCGCTGATGAACAAAATCTCGAGTGAAGATGATCAGGAGCAAATTACTCACAGCGCGAAAATGTTCTATCGACTCTATGCCGACATTTTCCGCACCTTGCCGACTAACGTCGCGCTGGCCGCATAGTTCGACTATGGATGTTCGAAATAAGAACGTTGTCTTGACCGGCGCCAGTGGTGGAATCGGCCGAGCCATCGCCGAGAAACTCAGTGCGGAAGGTGCGCGCCTGATTCTGGTTGCCAGAAACGAGCGAAAGCTCGCGGCGCTGCTGAAAGATCTGGGCGGTCATCCACACTCGACAATTGCGGCGGACCTCGGAACTGACGAAGGTCGCCGCCGATTACTTGAGTTCTGCAAAGACATCGGAGCAGGTGGTATCAGTCTCCTGATCAATAATGCCGGCATCAATGAGTTCGGCCTTTTTGAAGATCAATCACAGGCGGCCATGACAAACCTCATCAACGTCAACCTGCTCAGCCCGATACTGATTTGTCAGGACCTGCTGCCGCTGCTCAAGCAACAGGACGGCGCGCAAATCGTCAATATCGGCTCGACCTTCGGCAGCATCGGCTACCCGGGCTTCAGTGCCTACTGCGCCAGCAAGTTCGGGCTACGCGGTTTCACCGAATCACTGCGGCGAGAGCTCGCCGATTCGGGCATGCAGGTCTCCTATATTGCACCGCGAGCGACCAAAACCGATCTCAACGACGACAACATAGTCGCCATGAACGACGCACTCGGCACCGCAATGGACAAACCTTCGCTCGTCGCCGATGAAGTGATGCAAATCATCAGCACGCCGACAGGAACCGATAAATTCCTCGGCTGGCCGGAGAAAATCTTTGTGCGCATCAATTCCCTGCTCCCATCGCTCGTGGACAGCAGCTTGCGCAAGCAGCTGCCGATCATTCGGCGCTACGCAAAACATGAAATATAGACTGAGGACGCAACAATGAACGCTAAACTTACGATAGGACTTTTCTTTTGGACATTGCTTCTGCCGACGACGTTATTTGCGCAAACAAGCGCGGACGTCTTGGCCGGGCTCCAGACCGACTGGGCAACGGCGAATTACGAGCTCACCGGTGACAAGCAGATCAAGGCGTACGAGGCGCTGATAGATCGAGCCAATGCGGCGGTAGCGAACGATCCGAAATCGGCGGAGCTGCTTGTCTGGAACGGCATCATCAAGTCCGCATTCGCCGGGGTCAGAGGCGGCTTGGGCGCCCTGTCCTACGCGAAGCAGGCACGAAAGAGTCTGGAAGCCTCGATGGATATCGACGACAAAGTGCTGGATGGCTCTGCCTACGCAAGCCTCGGAACTTTGTACTCAAATGTCCCCGGCTGGCCGGTGGGTTTTGGGAGCGACAAGAAAGCCGTAAAATTACTGCAGAAAGCGCTTGAGATTAACCCTGACGGTATCGACCCGAATTTTTTCTACGCTGATCACCTTCTGAGAAACAAAGAGTTTGCGGCGGCGGAGAAATACCTGCTCAAAGCGCAAAAGGCGGCACCACGCAGCGATCAGCTAGTTGCTGATGCTGGCCGCCAGAAGATGATACTTGTGGCGCTGGACGAGGTCCGGGACAATCTGCCAAGCACCGGATCTTGATGCCTGAACTCGCTAAATTGGAGGCGATTAGCTCGAATGCAGATTCTCCTGGTCGAGGACGACCAATCGCTTGCCGATGGACTGTGCAAAGCCCTCCGAGGGGAAGGCTTTGTCATTAATCATGTGGCCGAGGGCCGTGCCGCCCTGCATGCTGTAAGTGTTCAGCCACCCGATATTGTCGTTCTTGATCTCGGACTCCCCGATATGGACGGACTCGATGTCCTGAGAAGCATACGTGGCTCCGGCTCCACCATCCCGATCCTGATTCTGACGGCAAGGTCCAGCATCGATGCTCGCGTGTCCGGCCTTGATGGTGGTGCCGATGACTATTTGCCCAAACCGTTCGAAATACCCGAACTGATTGCGCGACTGCGCGTTATCGAACGACGGCTGAGCACGACTCCGGAAACCACGATTGA
This sequence comes from uncultured Woeseiaceae bacterium, assembly GCA_964568835.1. GTDB lineage: Bacteria > Pseudomonadota > Gammaproteobacteria > Steroidobacterales > Woeseiaceae > UBA1847. Next base: position 38,186 of record CAZMRZ010000007.1, read on the forward strand.
AGTTGGCGATGTGCGGCTCGACACGCTCAGCCTGCAAGTCTTTTTCAAGAACGAACCGATCGAGCTCGCGCGGCGTGAATACACTGTTCTCAAATCTCTCGTAGAAAATTGCGGAAAAGTTCGCACCCGTGAACAGCTTGAGTCCGGCCTCTACGCCTGGGGAGAGGAGATCTCCAGCAACGCTATCGAAGTACACGTGCATCATCTGAGAAAAAAACTCGGCAGCGATTTTATCAAGACGGTTCGTGGCGTCGGCTACACCGTTCGAAAACCGTGAAATCAATACGCCTTTATCTGATCATCGCGTTACTCGCAGCCGTTACGCTGGGCAACTTTATTGCGGCCACGTATGGATATGGAAAGAGTAGCGAGGAAGCTGAGGCCTTACTCGACACCCAGCTCTCCGATACCGCAGCACTCATACACACGATGCGGCCGGCTCGTGAATCCGTATCTCTGCCTCCATCGGACCGACTGGCCTTCCAGATCTGGACCGCTGATGGTGTCCTGGTGCAGCGCTCCGCCAATAGCGGTCTGGAGCCTATTAGCCGATTCGAAGAAGGTTATCGCGACGAAAATTTCGAGGAATACCGCTGGCGCGTACTCAGCCGATTTGACCAAAGCTCCGGCCTCTGGCTTCAGGTTGCTGAACGCATCGACATTCGCATCGAACTCACCGACAACATTATTCTTCGGGCCCTGTTGCCCATCGTTCTCAGCCTGCCGCTGATCGCAGCCATCGTTTGGCTGGTCGTTGGTAATGGCCTGTCCCTCATTGGCAAGCTTGCCAAGGAACTGAGCACCAAGCGGGCAGACGACCTGACACGTCTCGCAACATCTGATCCGCCGGTCGAGTTGGTTCCTGTGGTCGATGCAATCAATGGTTTGTTGCAACGTCTGGACAATTCGATTCAACGTGAGCGGCGCTTTTCTTCTGACGCCGCGCACGAGCTGCGAACCCCACTCAGTGCGATCAAGGTCCATGTGCATAACCTGAAAAAGCAGTTTCCTGAAAACGATGAGGCGTTGCAGACCCTCGACGATGATCTCGCCAGGCTTGGCCATTTAATCGAACAAATCATGCTGCTTTACCGTACGGCGCCCGAGCAATATCAGGCGGACATGCAAGAAATCAGCCTGAGTTCGTTGGCCCAGTCGGTCATTGGTGATCTTTTTCCTGAAATTGATCGCAGGAACCAGACGATTTCGCTGCACGGAACCGCCCAGTCTATTGTCGGTGACGAGGCATCGTTGATTATTCTGATGAGAAACCTGATCCAAAACGCCAGCAAGTACTCTCCGGAGGGCGCTACGATTACGGTGAACGTCGATCGCGAGGAACTCGGAATCTGGCTGGGCATATCGGATACCGGCCCCGGAATTCCCCTGACTGAAATCAACACGGTATTCGATCGATTTCGGCGGGTCGGGGGCGACCGGAACGACAGTGCTGTGGATGGTTGTGGACTTGGTTTGTCGATCGTCAAACACATTGCGAATCTGCACCACGCCAACATCAGTCTGCAGAATAATGAGAGTGGACCGGGACTAACGGTGAGTGTTTTTTTTCCGGCCGACATAAAGGCCACGATGGCTGCCTGGATAAATACCTGATGAAGAACATTGCTGGCTTCGATGGCCTGAAGATTTTGACTATTGCCGTTCTGGCATTTTTCAGTACGTCGTCTTTTGCTGCAACACCTGAGTTCGAGCTTGAAATACGCAATCACCTGTTTCAGCCTGACGTGCTCGTCGTTCCTGCCAACACCAAGGTAAAACTCATCATCTACAACCGGGACCCGACACCCGAAGAATTTGAAAGCTACGAGCTCAACAGGGAAAAAGTCATCCTTGGAGGCCGTAAGGGCATCGTCTTTATTGGGCCTTTGCCACCTGGCGAGTATCCATTTTTTGGCGAATTCAATCCTCAAACTGCGCTTGGAACCATCATCGTAAAGGATGAAGACGATGCTGCTGAATAGTGTCGTCATCGTCTTGCGTGAGGTGCTGGAAGCGGTTCTATTGCTAAGTGTTTTTCTGGCCTGCGCGCGGTTTCTCAGGATTAGCAACCGTTGGGTCGTGCTCGCGCTGATTGCCGGGGCTCTTGGCGCCTTGTTCTACGGATACATGCTGGAGCCTGTGTCAGATTTGTTCGACGGCGTGGGCCAGGAAGTCTGCAACGCTTTTCTTCAAGTCGCGGTGTTCGCACTTATACTGCTAATAGCCTTCTATTTTGCCCGCCGAGCCAGAGATCAAAGCCGTTATGGGCGGGTCTTGCAGATCACGATGGCTACCGCGGTTGCCCTCTCGATAACGCGGGAAGGTTCAGAGATCCTCGTTTACGTGTCGGGATTCTGGTCCGTCAGCGATATTTTTTCTGCGGTGGCCATCGGCTCGATCATCGGCGCGTGTATAGGATTTAGTGTCGGCGTATTGATTTTCTTCCTTCTGCTTGCACAGCCTTCGCAGCGAGTGATGCCTGTTTCGGTAGTGCTTCTTCTCCTGATCGCGGCCGGCATGTCATCGCAAGCGACGAGGCTACTGATGCAGGCGGACTGGATATCGGCGGGTGCCCCACTTTGGAATACATCCGCCATCCTCGCGGAGGACTCGCTCGTAGGACAGTTGTTTTATGCGCTTATTGGTTATGAAGCGACGCCGTCGGCAACGGAAGTGATTGTTTACGTCGGAACCATCGTGTTGGTAGCCGCGTCATTCTACGCAGGCCGATTTGTGGGCCTACCCTCCATGGACGAACAGCGATGATGCTACGAATCCATGCCGTCGCAGCCGCACTCCTGGTCCCTGGGTTTGCTATTGCCGACGGCATTGTTATCAGCAAGATTTATGATCCATACGTGCAGCCCTTGGAAACCGAGCTGGAGTGGCGCTTGGTAAACCAGACGGATGACGCGCTCCCTGATCTGCAGAGACATTCGCTCGGCTTCGGCCGGTCGTTATCGGATCGGTGGGCCGTGGAAGTGTATGCCATCGGGCAGAAAGGCTCTGGAGAAAGCCTGTCGGTCGACACCTACGAATTCGAAGCGAAGTGGCAAATCACAGAGCAAGGTGAATACGCCTTTGACTGGGGGATGTTATTCGAACTGGAACGAGAGGTGGACGACAACGCATGGGAGTTCGCGACGAGCCTCCTGGCGTCACGCGATTTCAGGAAGATCACCGCGACAGTCAACCTCGGCATCATTTACGAGTGGGGTCAGGGCCGCAAAGAAGAGATCGAAACCGCACTGCATGTGCAGACGCGTTATCGATTCAAGGAGGCGTTCGAGCCTGCTATTGAACTGCATCTTGGACAGGACACGATTGCCATTGGCCCCGCTATAACCGGATTGGTTCGTATCTCTCACGGCAAGAAGCTGCGATGGGAGCTCGGCGCTTTCGCCGGAATTGACAGTGACAGTCCGGATCAGACGATCAAAGCGAGCATCGAATTTGAATTCTAGCGCCTGGCGCGGGCATCGTATAATGGTATTACCCTTGCTTCCCAAGCAAGAGACGAGGGTTCGATTCCCTTCGCCCGCTCCAGCTTTCCCAAGATGGGTTCAGGTCATACGACAAGCGGTGCGCCGCTTGCTAGTTGACGGTTGCTCGGAAGTGCACGACGACAACATTGTTCGGTGCGGTAATGCCAACAGTGAGGCCGGTTGGATAAGTTCCGCTGACCGGAATTGTGACGGTCAGGTCATCGCCCGCGGCATTCAGGAAGCAGCCGTCAGTGTTCGTGTCGCCGCCGACTTCAGCAATGCAATAGACCGGCGCTGCGGTGCCGACGATGATTTCGATATCCGCCGCGCCGCCGTCGAATTCACCGGCCAGGAATGTGAGATTGCTGTTCAGCGTGTCGGTGATGATGGCTTCGGTCGCCGCACCACCGCCCGAGTTACTCACCGATACCTCGTACTGGACGACCGCACCCGGGATCGCGAGCGCGGCTGGTGCCGTGGCACCCAGTGGATCGCGCACGGTGCTGACACTCTTGAGAACCAACAGGTTAGCCGGCAACGCAATCGGAACGATGTCGGCCGATGCAACATCATTGCCCGCATTCGGGTCGTTCTGCGAAAGGAAAGTGACACTGGCCGTGTTGGTGATAGTCGAGCCTGAGCTGCCTATGTCGACACTCGCCTGGAGATTCAGCGTCGCGTTGCTCCCGGCGTTGAGAGTGCCGACGAACCACGCGCCCGTGATGCTGTTATACGTACCCTGACTGACGATGGCCGAAGCAATAGACACGCCCGCAGGTAGAACATCGCTGAGTTGAACCACGGTGGCTATGCCCGGACCTGTGTTGGTCGCGGTCACGGTGTAGGTGGCGTTAGCGCCTTCCGCCGGAGCGGCATCGTCGACTATTTTGGTGACGGCAAGATCGGCGATCACGCTCGGCGAAAAGGCGTAGCAATCGACGGATTCGTAATCGCTGCCGTTGTCAATCGTCCGGCCGTTGGAACCGATGCCGGTAGCCTTGTCGAGCTCGTAGAGTATCCCCTGCGTGCCGCTGGTGCCCCAGAGCTGGCCCGTTGGGTCCGTGCCGAGGCCCTCGATATCGGGCACGGTGATCAGAGCCACGTCCGTGGTCGCACCCGTCGTCTTATCGATTCTAATTAGCCGGTCGGTCGAGCCGCCACTGTTGACCGCGGCATACATGATGCCCGTCGTCGGGTCCACGGCTATGTCGTCGGTGATGCTGTTGCTCCCAATCGGCGGCAACGGCACGTAGTCGTCGCCAGCGCCAAAGGCGTTCGCCACGCGCTCGCCCGTGGCCATGTCGATCTGGATCAGCACGTCCGTGCCGGATTGGCGTTCCACACCGTACAAGACACCAAACATGGCATCGTAAGCGAGGCCGTCGACGTCGTTGAACGAGATGTTACCGAAGTCACCGTCGCCGTCGCCGATGTCCAGTGGCAACGGTGTGAACACACCGGTGGTGGTACTCAGAGTCCCGAGTTGGCCGTAGTTGGCGCCGTACAAGACACCCGTCGCAGAGTTCCATGCGATCGCCTCGATCGAGTTGGTGCCGGTGCCGATTCCGATGTTGGTTTCGTTGGTCAGTGGATCAAAATCTGCGGTATCGATTCGCGTCAGCAAATCGTTGCCACCGCCACCGCCGCCGGCATCGGCCACCAGGTAACAGAGTTGGTTAACATTTAGATTCTGCACGGTCGTATTTTCGCTCGAGTTGTCATCGGCAGGATCCGAATCATTCGCGCTGGTCGAAACACTGGCGTTGTTGGTAATCGATCCCGCGCTGGGCGGCGCGGTTACGATGATATCGATGGTCGCGTCGGCGCCACCGACAATCAGTCCGAGGGTACAGGTGACGGTACCGCCGGCCTCGCCGCAACTTCCCTGGCTGCTGATCGCCGATTGGAACGTCACGGTGGCAGGCAGCGTGTCGACCAGAACGACATCGGTCGCGTCATCCGGACCCAGGTTGTCAACGACCAGGCTGTAGGAAAGCGTCTGATTCACGAGCACCGGATCGGGCGAATCGGACTGGCTCAGCGAGAGATCGGCATCGCCGATGATCGTGACTTCTGTGTCGACGCTGGCGGTGTCATTGCCCGGGATCGGGTCTATCCTAACGGTGGACACGCTCGCGTTGTTGGTGATCGGTCCGGCTATGGCCGGCGCCGTCACGACGATGACCACGTTCTTGCTCAATCCCTGGCTAATCGTATTCAAGGAACAGTCGACGACACCAGCGGCCTCGCTGCAACTTCCACTGCTCGGCGTTGCCGACACGAAAATGACGCCGGCCGGCAGCGTGTCCGTAAGCTGAACTTGCGTGGCCGGGCCCAATCCGATGTTGTTGATTGTGAGCGTATAGGTCAGCGGGCTTCCGCCAAGCACCGGATCCGGAGCATCGGTCATTACCAACTGGAGATCAACCGGCGGCGGATTAATGACATCGGTATCCTCCAGAGAGGTGTTATCGCTGAGGTCGCTATCAGGTTCGGCAGCAGATACGACGGCGGTGTTAGTCACGGTCTGCGGTGTGGCGGGGGCAGTGACGGTGATGTCGATCGTGGCGATACTGCCATTATTCAGGTCGCCGAGGTCGCAAGTGACGATGCCACCGGCCTCGGCACAAAGCCCTTGGCTCGGCACCGCAGTCTGGAACGTCACCGCTCCGTCCAACGTATCGACCAGCGTAACCAACGTGGCATCGGCGGGGCCGGGATTGGTCACGGTGACGGTGTAAACAAACGGCAGGTTGACACCGGCCGGGTCAAAATCCTCGACCTGCGTTACGCTTAAGTTCGCCGATGGATCGACGATGGTCGTTTCTTCCGTTGCCGTGTTGTCACTCGAGTCAGGGTCCGCCTCGTCGGCCGAAACGGTGGCCGTGTTGTTGATGACACCGGTGGTTCCCGGTGCGACGACGTCGATATCGATGGTGGCCCCTGCGCCGTTCGCGATCGTGCCGAGTGTGCAGGTGACAGTGCCGCCCAGCGGTTCGCCACTGTGCACACAACTGCCCTGGCTCGGTGTCGCCAACTGCCAGTCGACGTCGGCCGGGAGCGTGTCAACCAGTGTGACATTAGTGGCGTCAACCGGACCATTGTTGGTGACCGTCAGGTTGTAGGAAAATGCGCTGCCCACGCTGACCGGATCCACCGAGTCAGTCTTGGTCAGCGCCAGGTTCGCTGCGTTGAAAAGCGGTGCCTCATAAGCGCCGATATCGCAAACTGCGATCGCGTCGCCGTCGCCGTCGATCGGTCGCGCGACACCGCGTTGATCGGTTGCGGGGCAGCCCACGTTGTTGCCGGTATCGATGGCGGGACTGCCGGCTAAGAGCGCGTGCGTCAAAGTGGGGCCACCGTTGTTCAGCAGCGCACCAAGCAGCGGTGGTGCGGTCAGAAATCCGACTGGGCAGGTGCCATCGGTATCCAGGTTGTTGCCCGAATCTGTAATCGTACCCGAGCAATCGCCACCGGATGCACTGTTTGCCACGATGGTGTTCAACAATTGGAGCGTTCCGTTTTGACGGTGGATGCCGCCACCGGTGACGGCCGAGTTGCCGGTAATGGTCACAGAGCGCAGGCGGGCGGTTCCGCCGTCAAGCCCGATCGCTCCACCGTCGTCGGCCGCCACGTTTGCGCTCAGCGTGACGTTGATCAGGTTCGCTGAAGGGTTCTTCATCCATATTGCGCCGCCATCGTCCGCGGCGTCGTTGCCATTGAACGTGGCACGATTAATGGTCAGTGTGCCGTCCTCGAAGTAGATCGCGCCACCGTCTTCGCTATTTGTCTGATTCGAAGAGAATGTCGAATTGGTGATCGTCACGGAACTCGCGGAGTCCTTGGAATACAGCGCACCGCCATCCCGGGTCCCGGTGTTGTTATCGAACGTCGAGGTATCGATCGTGACCGTGCCCTTGTCGTTATAGATCGCGCCACCATCCTCGTTGTCTGACGTATTCTGTGAAAACACCGAATTGGTGATGTCGAGCACGGCTTCGACTTCCCTGTTCCATACGCCACCGCCCACCTTGGCCGTGTTGCCGCTGACCGTCACGCCGGTCAGGGTGACGTCACCGCGTTCGTTGTAGATGCCGCCACCGCTGTTATTGGTCGTATTGTTCGTGATCGAACCACCGGTCATGGTCAGGGTCGCGCCGGCTTGCTTCAGGTAGATACCAGCGCCGGCGCCGTCGCTGTTGTTGGTCACCGTGACATTGACGAGATTCAGCGCGGTGGCTGCACCTTCGCTGTGGATACCACCGCCGTTACCTGCGACGTTGTCGCGCACGGTGACGTTGGTGAGCGAAAGGCTACCCTCGTTGCGAATACCGCCACCGTCGCCGCCACCGACATCACCGTTGCGTATGGTCAGGTCGGACATGCTCACCGTGATGCCCGGGTCGATATCGAAGACTCGATCCAGCGCCTGGCCATCGACGATCGTCGTCGATTGATTGGCACCGTTGATGGTCAGCTGCTCGGTGATAAGCAGATCATTGTCGAGCGTCAGGTTGTAGGTGCCGGCTGGAACGGTGATCGTGTCCGCGCCGGGATTGCTGTTCGCGTCGATAATACAGGTCCGCAACGACCCTGGTGTCAGTGAATCGGCCGTCGTGGTAACGGCCCACCCCGGGCAATTGCTGTAGGTGACGACGAGCTCGGCAGCGTTGGCAGAACTCCCGTCGAAGGATGAAGATGCTCGATGACCTGTTCCGGTGATGATGATGGCGATGGCATTGCCTGATGCCCACGTACCTTGATCGACAATTTCCTGAATGGCGGAAACGATGCTGGGCGAATCATAATCTGTACCTCCCGTCCAGGGTGCCGGCGCCCATGAAGCGGCGGCCGTTGTCAGGGTCCGGCTGCTTATATTGCCACTGGTGGTCGTAAATGTTGGTGCATTGGCAATCAGTTGACCGTTGATGGTCAGGTTGGTCGCACCCGAATTGGTCATGGGTGCATCTGCCGCCACCGCCCGAAAGGTCAGGTACGCGTCTGTAATAGTCGCTCCTGCGGGAATCGCCATTGCGGTGAAACGTAGTCCGACTTGCTGCGCGCCATAGCTGGGTGGATCAAGGTCGTTCACAAGCTCGATGTCAGAACTATTAAGGTACGTCGCGAAGGGGTTAGTACCCGTTGGCCCTTCTTCTTCAGCATCATCACTGCTGGCAGCAACGCTTTTGGTAGTGGTCGCCGCATGGGTCGTTGCGGGGAAACCTACCCACAATCCGAACACCAATAGCAGAGTCAGTGGCTTTGCCATTCGCCTGAAAATGAGTTGCAGAAGGCTCATTGTTCCGCACCCCGATTAAGCAATCCGTGGAACGTGTCCTGGTCCGCCTTGATGCGGAAGGTGATGAACGGACCCTGCGCCGTATAGTTCGAGGCCGAGAAATCATCATCTCTGAATCCGGCAATGTTATAGCCCATGCTGATCCACACGTTATCGAACACAGTGACACCCACATCCACGCCCCAGCCGAAAGTTGACACATCCGATTCCCAGGAGTGCAGCATGTCTGCGTGGACGCCAACATCCCAGCGTTTGTTCAGATCACGCCGCATACCGGCGCCGATGACGTCAGTGTAACCCGTGTACGAATCGTTGCCGACAAGGCTGCGGGCATACTTGGCACCGTATTGAAATTCCAGCTGGGTGTTGCGATTGATCATCCAGTTGGCATTCAGGTTGTTGACCAGCTTCCATGACTCAAGGTCGTTCAGTGTGCCGCTACTGGATGCGTAAATCAGGTCAATCCGGTCGTACACGATCCATTCGCTGTCAGCTGGCCGCCACGACCATCCAAGCCGGAGGTTGCCGAGCGTCGCTGCGCCGCCGATGTCCAGATCATTCTCCTGCCATTGCAGGTTTGCCGAGAAACCGTGGCCCTGAACCTGCTCACGATAGAAACCGCCAAGCAGGTTAATGCGTGTATCGGTGTCGCTGTTGCGGTATTCGGCACGCGACGTAAAGGTCCAAAACTCTGAGCGGTACAAGGCGCCGAAAAAAGTGGCAATGAAGTCTCCGCCGGTAATGTTGCCAGACGCCAGGGCGGCATCGGGGTTCACCTGGGGCGGCTCGTCGCCAATCGTGCGTGACTGATCAAGGCCGAAGTCGAGGTACCACTTTTCATTCATCTGCCAACCCTGGGTCAGACCGACTGTGGCGAAGTTGCGTGGCCCGAATTCCGTCATCTCGTGATTCACGCCTGAATTGAGTTGTGCGTTCTGCCAGGGTTGCGTCTTCACGCCGACCCGGGTCGTGACACCGTCCCAATTAGCACCACGCGCGGACTCTATCTCGCCGAACATGTTCACGGCATCAGTCAGGCGGTAATCCATGCCAAGCAGTGCGCGGTCAGGGTAATTGGTCGAGGCGCTGTCGCCACTCAGTGACGCTTCAACGGAACTGCGAATTTTCAGGACGTCGTCGAGCATGCCCATGCTGCCGGACAAGGAAACCTGGTTCGACTCGCGAGTTTCGCCCGAGCTGTATTCGTCGCGCGCTGTTGTCAGGCCCGCGGCAACATTGCGATTACCAATCTGGTAAAGCAACTTTGCTTCCAGCATGTCCTGGCTCGCATCGTCGACCAGGTTTTCATTGCGGAACGCACCGCCGATCAAACTGAGGTGGTCTGTCCAGGCATAACGGCCGTCCACACCAAACTTTCGCATACCGGTTTCGGAACGATTCTGCTGACCGAGGCCGAAGCCCGTTTCCATTTCCTGGAACCAGACGCGCGCGTCGATCTTCTCACTCTGGTGATCGAGTGATGCAAGCATGGCGGTGCTGCTGCCGGTTAAGTCATTGTCCGTGGAAGCGACTTCGGCGCGAAGCTCGGTTTGCTCATTCAACGCAACACGCAGATCCGCGCCAAACAGATCGGCGGAATCGCCGTCGGTACCCTGGTGAATCCCTGATGCGCCGACTTCGATGCGGTCGTCTTCACTGCTCCACGAGCCACGGCCGCCGGCGCTGATGTTTTCGCCCGTGGTTTGCGGCGTCTCGTAATTGGCGACGATATAGATCGGGTTGAAATTTTCGTCGCGGCTCGGCACCGGGCGTTTCATAAGAATCGCGCCGCTGTTGTAATCGATACTGTAATCGAGGTGCTGCGACAGCTGCCGCGTCTCTATAATCACTTCGCTGCGGAAACGATCGCGGGTCTGCAGTTCGATCTTGTCACTGTTGATCACGATCGGGCTGGATGAAAGGTAATACAGTCCGGATGTTCCATCGCCAATAATTTCGTCGCGGACAAAGGCCTTGTCGGTATCGCTCGCGAACGCGTTATACGCGAACCGGTCACCGTGGTATTCGGATTTCAGACCATTCAGGCTGCGGTCGTAACGAGATAATTCTGTCACGCTGAGCCCGGTGTGATAGTCGCCGAACAATGCATAGAACTGGCGGCGCTCGATCTTCAGGAACAAACCACGGCGCGATGCCGCCTCGAAACGTTGCTCGGTCGTATCGCCATACAGCGTGTAGAAGCGATCGGGATCGACGGTGCCGAACAGCTGCCCGTCGGTTTCCTCTTCGTCAGTCTCGCTTCGGAAGGCGAGAGTCAGCAGGTAGTCGCCTTTCACCTGGCCCTTGGCGAAGAACGACACCTGACCGTCGGTATAGGTATCCTCCTCGAATCCGGAGTCCGCGGCAGTCACCAAGTTGTCTTTCAGCGTGTTGTAGCCGAGCGTCCCTTCGGCAAACCCGACCAGGATCCAGTCGCGCGGCGCCGGCTCGATCCACGCGCGCAGTTCCTGAACGCGATCGGCGCCAAATTTCAGTCGGACGGTCGCCTCACCGGTCGTCGTGGTTGGCTCCAGTTGCAAGTACGCAATGCCGTCCGGACCGACGCGGTAAATTGGTTCACGGTCGCCGACGGCCACAAGCTGGTTCTCAGTGAGCGACTCGACCTCCCAAAGCGAGCGATACGGTGCATTCACAGCGAAAGCGCCTGTCGTCGATGGCCGGGCGGGCTCGCCGTAACGGTCGAATAAGCGGATCGCAACAACCGGCGGAGTCTTGCCATCGGCGATCAGCCGCGAGGCTTCCTTGTCGAACACGGCCCGGACCGGGCCGCCGCCATAGTGGACGCTGGTTATCAGCGTCTGCGGCGGCTTGCTTTCCGCGTCGCTGATAACCGCCTCCAACTGGTTCGCGCCTGCCATGAGATCGACGCCACGCCAGCGGCTTATCGCGACGCTATTGTCGCGGTTAAGTTCAGTGCCGACAAAATTCAGCGGGTCGACAGCCACGCCGTTCACCGTTAATGCGATGACCGCATCTGGCTCGTGCTGGATGGCGATCTTCATGCTCGGGATCGGTGGGCTGAAACCAGAGGTCGGTGCCAGCCAGCGCGTGCCCGGGCGCAGAGTTTCGACAAAACCAGGTTCGTTGAATACCGCGGCGTCCGGTTGCTCGAATTCAAAATCTTGCGTCTCATCTGCGACGCTGGGACGGATTCCGGTGGTCTGCGTTTCAACTCGGCCAATGCCAGCATGCGCGGTACCCAATTCCGAAGCGCTGACCAGAACCTGGCTTTGCAACTGCAGATCGACACGGCGGTTCTTGGCGCGGCCGGCTTTGGTGCCATTATCGGCGACAGGCTCGTCCGGCCCACGCCCGTTGACGCGCAATTGCCTGCCAGGAATATCAAGCACCCCGGCGATGTAGCGCGCAACCGCAGTGGCGCGCGCCACGGACAACATGTAGTTGTCGGCAAACCTGCGATGTCCGGGCGCGATCGCATGCGCGTCGGTATGCCCGGTCGCCGTCAGGATAGCGTCGGCGCCGCCTTCCCAATCCGCAACCAGCGTGTTTAGTTCGAGCCGGTCCCCGTCCGTAAGTTCTGCGCTGAGCGTTGCGAAATGCGGCGAGAAAGTGATAACGCGGGTTTCACTCAATTCCGGCCGGTAGTCGAATTGTTTCTTCGCAAGCGGGGTGCGACCGTTTTCACCGTTCATCATGCGAAAAGTAGCAATCGCGCTGGCGACCAGTTCACCGTCGGCGTCGTCGGCCAGGCGTGCATCCAATTGAATTATTTCGTTCCAGCTTTGCGGCTTGTCGCCGAGCAGGTAGCTGATCGTGTTGGCGCGCTGTTGCGCTGCGCCGCTGCGTGCGCCGCCAACAACGGATGATTGCGGCACGTATGTCATGCCTTGCGGCAACACGATGTTAACGACAACGTCGTCTACGGGTATGCCGCCGCCGCTCACAATCAGTTCGTACCGGATTGTATCCGCGGCCACACGTTCGCCATCGAGTTCGAGCACGACATTGCCAGTCGGCAGTGGGGCTAGTGGGCGTTTTTGCAAGTGAAAATCAGTTCGCCACAAACCGCCAGCGCGCAAGTCTACGAACTGTGAGTAGTTTCGGCCGGCGAAACGAGAGTTGCTTTCGCAGTCGATCAGTTCGAGATGTTCGGGTACGGTATCCGTGTCGAGTTGCACGACATGCGTGCCGGGATCGAGTCCTTCGAAGTGGAAACGCCCACCCTCGTCGGTGATCGCATAGCGACCATCGTCCATGTAGATGCGCAATCCGCCGACGCCTTCAAGATCGTTGCTGACCTCGGCATCGCAGCTGTCGAGTATCGCGCGGCCGGCAATAATCGCCTTGCTGGTAAACAATTCTTCGACGAGTTGCAATATCGCACTCGCCTCGTTGGACTGAACGCCGCTTGCGCTATTGGCGTACGCGATATTGACTGCGGTCTGACCCGCTGCGCCGACCGTGACTTCTGTGACGTAGCGAATACTCACGCTGGCACCCGGACCGAGATCGCCGATGTCAAAGCTCACGGCACGACCGTCCGCGCCCACGGTCGGTTCGGGTGCCACGGTATCGTCAACGTAGGTTGAGCCGGGCGTGAGACGAAAGCCGACCGGTAACAGGTCGGTAATGGTGACCTGGGTCTGCACGACGGCGCTGGTATTTTCAATGCGCAGCGCGTACTGCACGAAGTCGCCGGGGCTGGCGACATTGGTGTTCGTTGTTTTCTGTAAGTAGAGCAGCGAGGCTTCCGGGTCCAGCGGCAGGTCGAGGTTGATCGCGAGCGTGTTATCGACCGTGAATGCAGCGCCGAAGGAACCTGTGTCCAGTGCGAAGGGCGCGCCGGGCAGAGTTTGTAATGTGCCTATGCTTTGTTGCGACAAGCCGAAGTAACCGGACGGTGGGTCTACTTCGATCCGGTAATCGCCTTCGGGCACGACCGGGAACCTGAATCCGCCGGGCGGGAAGTTATAAACCTGTCCGCTGCCGTCTGTGACACTGCTGCCGCTCGTGATACTTGCGGGGAAGCTCGATATACCGTCAGCGCCGTACACGATGGCGGGCGCGCCGCTCACCGCGTCGACCAGCCGAATAGTGGCGCCGTCGACCAGGCTACCGGTGCCAGCGTCAAATACGATGTTTAGTGGATCGACAATTGCCTGCGCGTCATCGCTGTCGACGGGATCATTGGGGTCCCGGTAGAAGCCATCGATGTTAGTGCCGGCAACGACCTGCAATACGCAATCGTCGGGTGTTGCGGCAGTCGCCGCTGTCTGCACGTAGCCCGCGAACAGGCCGGTGTCGATGGCCGTCTCTGTCAGTCGCAGCGTTTCTGTGTCACCTGGCGGTGCGCTGCTGATGGTGACGTCGATCGTTTCTCGAACGGCGGGATCCAGATTCTGATCCAGGTCGCTCAGTGTGACGAACAATGGCTCGCCGGCGTGGTACAGGCCGGTCGGTGTCAGAGTGTGTGGTTGGTTCGGATCGATAGTGACTGCGCCGAGCAATACAGGATCCGGCAAAGGCAGAAACGCCCCGCCTCCCTGTGCGCATGCGGTCGGACCGACCGGAATACCACTGCCGCTCGCCGTGACGCGATAGAACGTCAGTGTGGCGACGGTGCGTGTGGCAACCGTGATGATCTCGACAGGGTTGGATGGTGTGGTAATCGGGCTGCCCGTCGGGTCGACGTAGTATGACGCGGCCTCGTTGACGATCGTCGTCCCCGCGGCTGTTTGTCCTAAAGCGTTTCCGGTAGGCAGGAGTGCAAGGATCCACAGCAGCAAACCCAGGCTCTTCGTTGAGAATCCACGTTCTATAGACGTAGGAAAGCCGCGGCGGGTAGCTTGACCCGCCGCGACCGAATCGCGCTCTATGGCTATGTCCGGCTTGCTTTCGCGTTGCCGGCACGACCACGAAGTTGCTGTGGCCGTGCTATCTGAGTTCATTTAGATCACATTGATCTCGTCAGTTAGCACGTACTAGTTGATCGTCGCTTGGAACCGGACGATGACGCTATCACCCGCTGCCACGGTCAATCCCGCCGGAATCGAGACCGTCAGGATGTTGCCAGCCACATTGCGGAAGCAACCATCACCGTCGCCGTCAACACCGTCTGCCTCGGCGACGCAGTAAACGGCCGGGCTTGCACCCACAACGATTTGAACGTCCGATGCGCCAGTGTTGTAAGTGAGGGGTGCGAAGGCCAAATCGCCTGAGATGGTGTCGGTCACCTGAACCTCGGTGGCCGGCAGGCCGCCGGTGTTGGAGATCGTGACTTCATACTGGACAAATGCGCCCGGGATGGCCAGGGCGACCGGGTTCGTCTGGCCCAGTGGATCGAGAACGACTGTGGACGTCTTGACGGCAGACAGGTTCGCCACTCCAACTAAATAGCCGTCCTGGCCCGCAGCCGTTGCCGTCGCGCCAGAATCCACGGCGGCAGAGAATATGATCTGCACCGTGTTCGGATCGTCGTCGACGCCAGTTTCGGCTTCGGCCGCGCCGAGTACCGTCGCTCCGCCGGCTACGTGCGCCGTGGCCGTCAGCTCGATGTTCGCGGCGTCGCCACCACTGGCGGCCGGGATATCACCGAGGACGAA
This sequence comes from uncultured Woeseiaceae bacterium, assembly GCA_964568835.1. GTDB lineage: Bacteria > Pseudomonadota > Gammaproteobacteria > Steroidobacterales > Woeseiaceae > UBA1847. The sequence goes on from CAZMRZ010000007.1 coordinate 53,554, forward strand.
TACCGATATGACGTTACCCGCTGCGGTGTCGTCAGCACTCAGTTCGTCGATGAACGTTGCTATATCCGTGCCAGCGTCATAAACGTCGTTATCGTTGGCATCGACGAAGATAATAAACGGATTGGCGTTGATGGTGTCGACGCTAAAAACCGTACCGCCAACCAGGTCAGCAACCGACAGAGCGAAGTCCTGCGTCTCGTTACCTGTGTTGGTGACCGTGAAGCGAGCCACAGCATCCTGTTCGCCGGCACCTACGTCAGTGTCAGCACCGTCTGCCTCGGCAACGACAAAGTCGACGACCTGGTCGACGAGGAACGTTGTTTGCGGGCTGTCGATAGCCGTTTGATCAACTCCACCAACCTTGTAATCAACGGTTGCGATGTTGTTGATAGGGGTACCAGCGTCGGTGCCGACCGCCAGTACAGATGTGGACCAGGTGAGACCATAAATGGCCGCTAGTCCCAGGGCAAAAAGCCTTTTAAATTTTGGAGCACACATAGAGCGAATTTCCTTTTTCTCAAAAAACGTTTCAATTCCTCTGATCCGAAGACCAGTGACGTTTTCCCTCTAGTTTGTGCAGCGCCTTTATCGAAAACAGCGCTGTCACTAAATTTCTATTCAACTACGGCCGTAAATTGCACCGCAGCACTGGCGCCCGAGGCGACATCGTTGTCGACGATCCAGCGCACGTGGGTGTAATCTTTGACGATGGCTGATCGCTGTACGCCGTTTGCGTCAGCGACCAAGAGATCCTGTGCGGCGGCAAAACTTTCGCCACCGTCCACGGAAAACGTGATGGTGGCATCGTCACCGCTAGCCGAAGCGTCGACGTAGACCATGTGATCGGGAACCGGGTTGGTGACTGTGACGTTTTCGGCGGGCTCATCACCGGTGTTTGTATAGGTGACGGTAAACACGACGTCTGCGCCAGGCACCACACGCGTTGCCTCGACCAGACGGGTTTGATCGACGCCGTTATCGTCGGTGAAGTGTTCCCATTGCTCGGCCTTGTGCTCCAGGCGTATCGTGTTTTCTTGTGCCACTGCGACGCTGCCCAGTATCAGCAGGCCGGTCAGCAACAGGCCTTTGGAGGTCGCTATTGTCAGGTTTTTCATTTGTATTCCTCTTTTCATCACGTCGGTCGCTTGCATCCGCTCGTTAGTCAATGGTGACGGTAAATTCGATTGTCTGAACGCCATCTGTTTCGGTCAGGTCGCCGAGACCGACTGAAACCTCTGGCGTCGGCGTTGCTGTGTACGCACCGACATCAGCATCGGCGGCGTCGGTCAATACCCCGCCGTTCAGCGTAATACTTTCCAGCAGATAGCTGGTATTTGCAGGAATCGGGTCGGCGATCACTGTATTCGTCGCCGTTTGCGATCCGGTCGGCGTTACAACTATGCGGTATGTAATCTCAGCCCCGGGTACCGGGTCGGTGCCGCCGAATGGGTCAAGCACGGTGGCACTCTTTACCACGGCAAGCTCGATGTCACTGAGTACGTATTGGCCGCTGATCGCGTCCGCCGCACCGCTTGTGCCGACAACCGCATCGATACCGCCATCACCATCGCCGGGGAATCGGTCTCCGGGGGCGCCGGTGCCCGTCAGCGCAGCCGCGCTAAGTTCACTTAGGCCAATGGCACCATCGGCCAATGCGGCTGGAATATCGTTTACCAGCAGCACATCAACAGAAGCATCGGGTGCCAGCAACGGGTCGTTGCTGCCAGGCGTATATGCGATATCACCGGCCGAAAAATCGCCGCTCGCGTCGGTGTCGAAATAGATAGCCGCCGGCGTCGACTCGACAGGATCAAAATCATCGCCGCTTAGGGCGTTGTCTATCGCCAGTGGAAACGCTTCCGTACCGTTACCGGTATTGGTCACGACAAACAGCAACTCTTGCGTGCTTGCGCCGGAGACAACCGAAACCGGGCCACTCAATAGCGTGACATCGACGTTCAACACCTCGGCCACGGTCAATGTAACGGTATTTGACGTTATTGTTTGTGGCGTACCGACGATCTCGTAGCTGACTACGGCCGTATTATCAATGTCTGTTCCGGCGATGGTCCCCGCGGCCGCGCTCACCTGCGCGAAGCCAAGGGCCATCATGCCGACTAGCAGCGATTTCATAGTGTTTGTCATATTCAAAACTTGTTCCTTCGCACTCGCTTTGTCGCGGGCACCAGTTTCCGTCCGACGTTCTCCGGCGAACCAAATCGACCGTATCGGCCACAGGCTCGAACCACTGATCGAGCCTGTTGGAGACAAATTGTATGCGAGGAACGCTGTGGAATTTGTTGATGCAGTTAACAAAATACAGCATCCGATTAGCCCCGGAGCCCCTGTTGTTGCTACATATGGCTCCGAAAGACCATAGTCTTCACCCAGCCATAAGGACGTTGGCTCGGCGATCATTGCTCAACTGGTAAAAATCGGCGTCCCCGCAATCTATTAGACAAAATGTGTCGCGACTGCCTGACATTATGAGTATTCGCCCTGGATCGAAATTCAATATCGATGGGGGCATTAGAAAATCCGCGGCGACGGCGTAGCCGAGTCGGGCGGAAACGCACTGCATGTGCAAACGCGTTATCGATTCAAGGAGGCGTTCGAAGCTGCGATGGGAACTCGGCGCTTTCGCTGGAATTGAATTCTAGCGCCTGGCGCTGGCGCCTCTATTCGTATGACCTGTCGGCACAATTACGGATATTCTGCGGCTGAACGAGCGGCTAGCCTGTGTTCAGGAGGCCGTGACCAATGACTGAGCAAGATTCCGCCGCTAATATGCCGCAGCCTGTTGCTCGAGGTTGCTAAAGGTGGCCACCGGCTAGAAGCAGGAAACCCGCGCGGGTGTAGTTCAATGGTAGAACTTCTGCTTCCCAAGCAGATAACGCGAGTTCGATTCTCGCCATCCGCTCCAAGCCCCACACATCAGAGCCTGTAGTAACCGAGTTGCCAGCGCATTTTCCAGTTCCGCCAAAAATTGGCTGGCTTTTTGTCCTGCCAGCCCGAATCCAGCATTGAATCGACTGCATCCAATACTCGGCCTGATGATCTTCCGTCAACATACGGCGTGATTGAGGCGCCATAATTTCTTATTGCTTCCAGCATGTGTGGGCTTGGATTTAGCGCCGATTCTATTGCGCCACTCAGTTGCGCTGGTTCTTGAATATCAATCATGCAGGATTGCGGGTCCCGATTCCTGAATGTCACGACCGGCTTACCCAGCAACAGAAACTCCTGAAGAATGGAGGAGTTATCTGAAACCATGACGTCCGCCTGGTGTAGCAAGTGCACCACTTCATCAGTGCCGTGATAGGTCAGGTTGTCATTTTGTAGCGCCTGGTACTTGATCATGGTTTGCGGGTCAATTTTGGGGTGCAGCGTCACCAGCCACTGCCAACAAGACGACTGCGCCAACCGCTCGATCTCCTGATGCAATGCTTCAGCACTGGAGAGTCGCGGTGTGAAGGTTGAAGCGTAGAGAATTCGGGGTCGGTCGTTACTGGTCTTCGAGCGTACACAATTAAGGATCGCATCCAGCTTGAGCCATCCTGTTTCACATACCCTGAAGTACCCACGTTCCTTTGCGAGCGGCGCAAGCATGTCTGTGCGTCCCGGACCTTCAGTGCAGAAAAGGTCGAACAGACCTCGCTCGGGATAAATGTTGCCGCGCTTGTCTTCATTCAGGCCGTGAAAGACCTGTACTTTGAGGCCGGGAATAAATGACGGAATACGATCGCCCGGCGCGAAAACCGCATCGGGTGCAAAACCGACTGCCTCTGCAACGCTTGTGCAAGACACCTCATTTGCTGCCAGAAGTTCGGCAGAAGCATCGCCGGTGACCAGCCAGCGTATGACATGGCCTCTCTTCAGAGCTTCAGTTTGTAGCGGCCTCAAGATCGCAAAGGCATAGTCCTGCTCCACGTAGAAGAGCAGTTTCCTGGAAGTGTTCAGTTTCGTGGTGATTTCAATAACGCTAGTCATCCATTGAATCAGCCGGCCAATAATGCCTCAAAAAAGTCAATATACCGATCTATTGAAATCCGTACCAACATCTCATTATCGATGCTCTTAAGGCGATCGCACCAGAATCTTCGACTCGGTATCCCAGTGGGTGAATACACTAAGGTTTAGCAGCGACGAGCGTCAATTCTGGAATTTACTTAGGACTTCCGCTAACAGTGTCAAGATGTAAAAAAAAGGTACTGCGGGGAACTGGTGCCGGTCATAACTTTATGACTTATCTGTACGACCATTGGTCTCTGCCGAATATGTTATAAAGTTATGATCGGCACGGAATCTATGTATGCGTCCAACTGAGAGTCTGATTAAAGTTCTGGCAATTGCTGATTATCTTGGCCGCAAGAATGTTAACCCCATTCGTCCTGAGGCCGCACAGATAATCGCCATGCAGCGTTCAGGAAAAGTTGATATTACGATTCTGTGCAGCCCTGAGTCAGTGCTCGTTGATTACTATCAGGATCATGGCATTCGAGTTATTACTCATAAGATCACAAAAAAACTTTCACTTGAGTCGATCAGATTTATTCGGGCGCAGATAAAAAACGATGGTTACCAGATTATTCATTTGTATCATAGCCGTGCTATTAGTAATGGGGCGACCGCAGCAATTGGGCTGCCTGTAAAGGTTGTTGCCTACCGTGGGCAAACGGGGAGTATTAAGCGGTATGACCCAATAAGCTATCTCAACATGTTGCACCCACGTATAGATAAAATTATCTGTGTGGCGCAGGCAGTCAATGATGATCTTAAAAATCAATTGTCGGCTGACACAGATAAGCTTGTGACCATCTATAAAGGACACGATCTGTCCTGGTATCAGGATCCCCCTGCTGATTTAGCGGCTTTGGATTTGCCCGCGAGTGCTTTCACTATCTCCCTGGTTGCTAATCTTCGGCCACGGAAGGGCTTGCATGTGCTGATGGCGGCAACGCAATTTTTTCCCGATGAAGCAGACATACATATTTTGTTGGTAGGAGCTAAGGCGGATGACCCCAAGGTTCGGCAGTTGCTGGCTACCGCAGCTAAACCTGAGTGCATTCACCCACTGGGATACCGCGATGATGCACCCGCAGTATCGGGTGCCAGTAACTTGATCGTTCTGCCAACGACTAAACGGGAAGGGCTGTCCCGCGCGATCCTTGAGGGGATGGCTTATGGCCGACCTGCCGTTGTAACAAACACCGGTGGTAATGCCGAATTGGTCGAAGATGGGGTATCCGGCTATGTTGTGCCCCCAAATAATGCCAAAGCGCTCGCGGATGCGATTATACGGTTGTGGTCTTCGCCTCGTGACTGTGAAAATTTTGGTGTTGAGGCAAGAAGGAGAATTGAGACCCGATTCAATGTTGCGCAGGGCGTTGAAAAAACCCTGCAGGTCTACCAGGAACTTGTTTTTGGTTTTTAGGGGTGCCTGACTTTAAGGGGCAGCCTGTTTATTCTTTTTTTCCTGCTGGGTTAGCGTCCATAGTCCTGCATACTTGTTAAAGTTATTTTGTGCGTAGTTAACGGCAGTCATAAAACCTACAGGGCCATCCAAAAATCCCCGCCGAATAAAATAGATCAGAAAAAATGTCCAGAAGGATCTTAGTAAGGCTATAAAAAGACTGTTACAGCGTTTTCCCTTGTTAAAATATTTTTGACTGCTCAACCAGGCATATTCGGAACTCTTCTGGATACCATGTCCAAAATCCCGATGTGTGAAGTGCAGTAGCCTTCCCTTCAGTGTTAAGGTTTTGCCCGGTGCGTGCAGTATAGTTTCATGCACATCTGCATCGGTAAAGGATGCTCCTTCCCTCCATACCATTCTGAGCGGTGCCCGGGCGCTGCGACCGTAATCAAGGCGCTTACCGTAGATTGTAACGGCCCAGGGCATTTTTATGGCGACTGTGTCACCACGTTCCTTGTTTAGCAGTTCCCTGACCGAGGACTGAAGTTCTGCATCCAGAGCCTCGTCTGCATCGATGGCGAGCACCCAGTCGCAACTGGCTTTCTCAAGGGCACGTTGTTTTTGTTTCCCAAAGCCCGGCCATTCGGTTTCCCAGACTTTATCGGTATAGCGTCTGACTATATCCAGCGTTTTGTCAGTGCTGCCGCTGTCAAACACGATTATTTCATCGGCCAGATCTTTGACTGATTCAAGGCAGCGTGCGACCCGACTTTCTTCATTGAGTGTGATGATGGTGACAGAAAGACTGTAGGGCTTATTCATGGGTCACCAAAATCTGAAGTAATTAAGTTGCCGGCGCATTGTCAGGTTGCGCCAAATATTCGCAGGCTTTAATCATACCAGCGCGAATTAAGCATTTCTGAAGCTCCCGATATATCGCGTAGAAAAAAGCAAACACACATCAGCCGTGTGCGATTGGCTTATCCGTAAAAAGATAGTCCTTCAACTCTTTGTCAAAAGCCGAATCTTTGCGACGAATCCACTCCAATACCATCGAAGCGTGCTCCTTTTCTTCGTCGCGGTTGTGAGCAAGGATGGCCTTAAGCTCTTTGTCCTTGCAGGCATCAACTCTCTGGTTGTACCAATCTACGGCCTCCAGTTCCTCCATCAGAGAAATAATGGCTCGGTGCATATCTCTCGTTTCATCTGAGAGTTCTTGAATGGGTTCGTGATAGCCCTCGTTGGCCATTTTATTCTCCGGTTACTGTTAGGGGCGGCACATACTTCGCCGCCAGATATTCTACCCAATACACGCCTCTTAATTCGTCAACCTTGAAACCTGTGGCCTCGTCCTGCGGATACATCGACTTGATTTGCGCTGCAACGTCCGGCGCAAGAGTCTCTCCATGGCAGGCGAGGCACAACGGTTTGATCGTTATCGGTTCGACGTAGCCCTCGCGATTATTGGCTAAAGACACGACTCTCGGCGCGCGATCCGATTCTTCCTCAAGATATGCCCTGAGGACAGGGTCGACCCACTCTGGCGCGGAATTGGCCGGATTACGAAGTCGGTGACTCGTGCGTCCAATCTGGACACCGTCTACAGCAAGAGAATCTGCAATTGCCGGAGCTTGGTCCTTGCAGACGCTGATCGCATTCACAGGGCCCTTCTGCATCCCAGTCATCAGTGCCAGCTTCAGGTTCTTTTTCAAAGGAGCCAACAGTTCTGCACCGCGAGCAGCCCCAGTCTCTTCGGTTGACGCCATTCCCGATGCGCAAGAAACCACCACTAAAATCGCCCATGCAGTAACCAGTAATTTTGCATTTTTCATTCCAACCCTCCAACGGATTTCAACATCACTTGCTAGCCCAGCCATGCCACACCGGTTCTTTACTCTTGCCATCGAAAATATCAATTCCCA
>CAZMRZ010000008.1:0-19953 GCA_964568835.1 uncultured Woeseiaceae bacterium
AACCCAAAGCGGACATTACGAAAAATAATCAATCCCGGCGCAACGTACCTGTATAGGTTCGATAATTCTGGAGAGACTGTATGAGTTTGCGAGTGTCCAATACGGTAGTTGCGTTGGTCCTGACTATCGCTTTTCCTGCCTTTACTAGTTTCGCCGCAGAAGATCCGCGTGCTCGTGATATCGGCATTCCATTTGAGGGGCAGCCTGGCGAGTTGAACGCAATTACCGACGTTGGTGGCGTCGAGGTTGGTCATGTCACAATCTTCGAAGGTAACGGCGCGCTGAGCGTGGGCAAAGGACCTGTGCGAACGGGCGTTACGATAATTCACCCGCGTGGAAAAGACTCTACCGAAGGTGTCTTCGGCGGTTGGTTTACACTAAACGCATCCGGAGAAATGACCGGCACGACGTGGCTGGAAGAGCGTGGGCTGCTTGAAGGGCCGATCGGTATTACCAACACCCACAGCGTGGGCGTCGTCCGTGACGCAGCGGTGTCATGGATGGTGCAAAAAGGCTGGGAGGCAGACTGGCATGCGCCCGTTGTCGCTGAAACCTATGACGGAGGTTTGAACGACATCAATGGATTTCACGTGACGCGTGATCACGCGCTCAACGCAATGCGTAGCGCAACGACTGGGCCGGTCGTCGAAGGTGCAGTCGGCGGTGGCACCGGAATGGTTTGCAACGGATTCAAAGGAGGTATAGGAACTGCTTCCCGGCAGATAACTGTCGGGGACGAAACCTATGTCGTTGGCGTACTCGTACAATGCAATTACAACTGGGACGGCGAAGATCTCAGGCTCGGCGGGAAGCCAGTCAGTCATCTGCTGCCAGTGGGAAAACACTGCTTTGCGGATTCTGCCATCAGGAGGCATGTTAATTGGTATCCATACTGTGATGATTCGCGTGCGAGTACAGTCTCGCCGCGCACTCGCGACGGTTCGATAATCGTTGTAGTGGCAACTGACGCGCCGTTGCTTCCCCATCAACTCGGGCGAGTGGCAAAGCGCCCGTCCCTCGCTCTTGGCCGCCTGGGCGCCGTTAGTTCGGACGGCTCGGGCGACATATTCGTTGCGTTTTCGACGGCAAACAGCGGTCGCATTGATGAGTCGAGTTTGTCGGAAGTCACGATCTATCCAAACTATGAATTGACCGCTGTATTTACGGCCACGGTACAGGCTACCGAGGAAGCGATCGTCAACGCCATGGTGGGAGCAGATACGGTCGTCGGCGCGTCCGGATTCAGGGTCAAAGAGCTACCAGAAGATCAGGTTCATGCATTGTTTAATGCGGAATCAAAAGACAGCGACTAACGTCTGCTTTTGGCAGCGGCCCCATGCGGTGAGCGAGGCAAGGTGTTATGGACCCACAAATGATGGACGAGTTGAAGTTTTTTCTCGGATTGAGCGCCATCACAATTTTGGTCATTGGGTTAGTCATTTACCTTGGGCTTAAGCTCAACAAAACTGTTGATAGGAGCGCGGCAGTTGTTGATTTCCCGTGGCACATTACTTTGACTGGCACCGCGCTTTGGGCATGTGTGGTCGGGTTCTGGGTCATTTGCGCTGTCGCTCGAGAGCTGAGACCAGAAAGTTTGCTCGGCGATTTCTTGAACACAACTGACGGTGTTGCGTCGGTATTAGCGGGATCACTATTCTTTGCTGTAGCCGCTGGTGTAATCCTCGAGAAGCTTGGTTATCCAATACAAAAAAGGGGCGACGACACCTGAAAAGTTCTGCCCACTAACGGCTCCTTCTGACCGAAAGCTGCCCCTGTGGTTGAGCTATCCACGAAAGAATGGTTAAACGCTATCGATAACACGATTGTGGGATTGGAAATCGGCAAATTCTAAATGTGGTGACTTCATCATTGCATTGAGTAGGCCAAGCGCCTACCGTGACTATCCATCACACCTTCGGAGTGCGACTTGTCGAACGAGACCCTGGAAAGAATTGAACTCGAATTGAAGGCAATAAATGCCAATTTGGCTGATGCCAACGACATCGCAATGCTAGCAACCTATAAAGCCATGCCCCCTGAGCTTGATGATCCAAGCAGGAAGGCATTGAAGCGGCTTCGCGACAAGATGATGGAGCGAGCGAGACTTCGCGCTGATCTCTAAGGCTTTTGGTCGTAACCGTTGGTTGAACGACTGCTATCGGTCAAAATAGACCTCCAATCTCGCAATCACTTTCCTTCATGGAAAGATATCTCTTGCCAAGATGGAAAGAGATGGTGTAGTATTGTCTTTCCAACATGGAAAGAGAAGAGAAATGGCAGATAACGATTCGATTAGAACCGACGAGGCGCAAGACGCCCTCCACACGATAGAAGACATGCACGCCGCAGGACGCAAGCGCGCGGCGCCACCGCACTGGTACGGCATTGGGATATCCCTGATCGTTGCTACCGGGTTCGCGCTTTATGCTCAGAAAGACCCTGGCTCGATCCCCGGCCTGGTCATCGCACTGGGGACAGCACTACTCATCGCTTCCAGTCGCGACAAGGCCGGTGCGATCGGCAAAGCCGTTCCAGATACGCGCTCGGGTATTTGGGCGCTCGTTGCGGTGACCGCATTCTTGCTTACCCTGTTTTTTGGCGGAATCTATGTCAGGCGCGCATTCGATCTTGCATGGGTACCGATAGCGACAGGACTTATCGCTGGAATGACGATCTTCCTCTTGAGCGTAAGTGAAAGACGCTATTACCTTGGGAAGGTTGATAACGGCAAACAGTGATGACGAAGCCAAGATTCGACACGGTTATCCATGCGCCCAATCGGCTCCAGATTTGTGCGTTTCTGTCCCCGTTGGAAGAGGCCGAGTTTCAGGTGCTACGAGACGAATTGGACGTCAGTGACTCAGTCCTCTCCAAGCACTTAAAACAACTTGAAGAAGTCGGCTACGTAAAATTTCGAAAGGGCGCCGTCAATGGACGGCAACGCATGTGGGCCAACTTGACGACTTCGGGTCGAAAGGCGCTTGCCAGCCATATCGAAGAACTGAAACGAATTGCGGGCGTGATCAGCAACTAATCGCGACGCCCATATTTGCGACTACTGAACCGACTCGGGTCCCGTCACAACATTATTGGCAAACAACCGACTGACATCGACCGAATCCAGCGTTCGCTTCTCGCCGCAATACTCGCAGATGACCTCTATCGATCCTTGTTCCTCAAGGACTGAGCGGGACTCTTCCTCACCAAGCATCTTGAGCACCTCTTCGACTTTCTGGTCGGAACATCGGCATCGAAAATTGACCGCTCTGGGTGCGTGGACGCGTACATCATCTTCGGCAAACAGCTTGCCGATCAGACGCAGCCCGGCTTCGCCCTCAAAGTCCTTCGTCGACAAAGTCTCGATCAGGAAATGCAGTCTGTTCCAGTCATCGTCATCGATTGGTGCGCCCGGAACCTGTTGAAGCAGCAGTCCGCCGGCGACATCGCCATTCGCAACCAGTGCAACATGACTTGGTACCTGTACCGAACGATCGAAGTAATGTTCCAGACTCGCCGACAGCGATTCGCCGTTGACATCCACAATGCCCTGATACGGACGGTCGCCGCTATCGACAGTAATGGCGCAATGCGCCTTGTCGGTAAGCTCCGCGAAGCTGCCGGCGCTGACATCCTGCTTTACTGACGCCATCCCGCGCAGGTCCAACTCGCTGGTGCACTGCATTACAAGCATCTGCAACGCACCGCCGCCCTGAATCTGTAAGGTAATGGTGCCGTCGAACTTGAGGCTTTGCGCGATTAAGCCGGTCGCAGCTGCAGCGTGCCCGAGCGTTTCTGTAATCAATGCACTGTAGTCATGGTCGCGCTGCATGCGATTCCACGAACGGGACAATTGGATGAGTGCGCCACGCACAGGCAGAGACTCGAAGCCAAACGGTGTAACGGTATCGCCAGACATCGCTTAGTTACTAAGTTTGTCTTTCAGGATCTGATTGACCTGACCGGGGTTGGCCTGCCCCTTGGTTTCCTGCATCACCTTGCCGACGAAGAATCCGATCAGCTTATCTTTGCCTGCCTTGTACTCAGCAACCTGGCCGGGATTCTCAGCGATGACTTTATCGACAACCGCCTCGATCGCAGAGCTGTCAGTAATCTGCTTCAGGCCCTTCGCTTCAATAACGTCGTCAGCAGTGCCCTCACCTTCCCACATGGCTTCGAAGACCTGCTTCGCGATTTTTCCGGAGATGGTGTTGTCGTGGATTCTCTCAATCAACCCCGCCAATGCCTCGGCCGATATCTTGCTGTCATCGATGTCCAAACCATCGCGATTAAGCGCACCCGTCAAGTCGCCCACAACCCAGTTCGCGACAATTTGCGCGTCCGCGCTGGAGTCCGTGTTGACGGCTTCGAAGTAATCGGCCATTGAGCGGCTCGCGGTCAAAATCGCGGCATCGTCACCCTTCAAGCCGTATTCGTCGACGAAGCGTGCTTGTTTCGCCGCCGGCAGTTCCGGCATGGTCGCGCGCACGGCTTCGATGTACTCGTTACTGATCTCGACCGGTAATAAATCGGGGTCGGGGAAGTAACGATAGTCGTTCGCTTCTTCCTTCGACCGCATCGAGCGGGTTTCGTGTTTGTCAGAATCGTAAAGACGGGTTTCTTGTACAACCGTGCCGCCGTCTTCGATCAAATCGATCTGCCGTTCAACCTCCAGGTTGATCGCCTTCTCAATGAAACGAAACGAGTTGAGGTTTTTCAGCTCCGCACGAGTGCCCAGTTCTTCCTGACCCATTGGCCGTACTGACACGTTTGCGTCACAACGAAAAGATCCCTCCTGCATGTTGCCGTCGGAGATTCCGAGGTAACGCACGATCGAGTGAATTTTTTTCATGTACGCAACAGCATCTTTCGCCGAACGCAAATCAGGCTCCGAAACAATTTCCAGCAACGGCGTACCCGCGCGATTCAGATCAATGCCGGAGGAGGCGTCAAGGCCTTCGTGAATCGACTTGCCAGCGTCTTCTTCAAGATGGGCACGCGTAATGCCAATGCGTTTCTCGTTGCCTTCAGCATCAGTGATAAACATCTCGCCGTGTTCGACGATGGGTAGCTCCAGCTGACTGATCTGGTAGCCCTTCGGCAGATCCGGGTAGAAGTAATTCTTGCGCGCAAACACTGAACGTCGCGCCACCGTTGCATTCACGGCGAGTCCGAATAAGGCCGCCATGCGGACGACTTCCTTGTTCAAAACCGGAAGAACGCCCGGGTAACCGAGGTCTACGAGGTTCGCCTGCGTATTGGGCTCTGCCCCATAAGCCGTTGAAGAACCTGAGAAAATCTTGCTCGTTGTCGCCAACTGTGCATGAATCTCCAGTCCGATAACGACTTCCCATCCCGAATTATTCGCAGCGGCGCTCATCGGAAGGCCTCCGGACAGGCTTTGTGCCATTCGGTCTCTTGTTGATACTGATGGCCACATCGCAACAGGGTCGCTTCGTCAAAGTGCGCGCCGACCAGGTGCAGCCCCACCGGCAACTCGTCAACGAATCCGCAAGGCAATGACATAGCCGGCAAACCGGCAAGATTGGCACCGATCGTGTAGATGTCGTTCAGGTACATCTGGATCGGGTTATCCACCTTGTCGCCGAGTTTAAACGCCGGCGACGGAGCAGTTGGGCCTGCAATGACATCGACATCGGCAAAAGCTTTCTTAAAGTCGTCTGCAATTAGCTGCCGAACCTGTTGCGCCTTTAAGTAGTACGCGTCGTAGTAGCCAGCCGACAAAACGTAGGTTCCCGTCATGATACGGCGCTTAACCTCGTCGCCAAAGCCTTCACCACGACTGCGGCTATACAGATCGAGCAAGTCCTCGGCGTTCTCCGCTTTGTAACCAAATCGCACGCCATCAAAGCGTGACAAATTCGAAGAACATTCTGCCGGTGCGACGACATAGTAAGTCGGAACCGACAAATCGATGTTGGGCAGATCCACTTCGACGGTCGTTGCTCCCAAGGCCTCGAGCACAGCAATTGCCTCTTTGACCCTGGCGCCCGTCTGCTCTTCCAGACCGGCGTCGAAATGTTGCCGAACGATGCCGACACGCAATCCCTTAATCGATTCCCCGATGCTGGCCAGGTAATCCGGAACGGGTTCGTCGATAGACGTCGAATCACGTTCATCAAAACCGGCCATTACGCCAAGCAGGCGCGCCGCATCTTCCGATGAGCGTGTAATAACGCCTGCCTGATCCAGACTCGATGCGAAAGCGACCATGCCGTAGCGCGAAACCCGGCCGTAGGTCGGTTTGATGCCAACCGTTCCTGTCAGCGCTGCGGGCTGGCGAATCGAGCCGCCGGTATCAGTACCGGTTGCCGCGGGCGCCAAACGGGCAGCAACCGACGCGGATGACCCGCCCGACGAGCCGCCAGGTGAACAATCGAGATTCCAGGGGTTACGGACCGGTCCGAAATAGCTCGTCTCGTTAGACGATCCCATCGCGAACTCATCCATGTTGGACTTGCCCAATACAACGGCACCCGCATCGGCAAGCTTTTGCACGACGGTCGCGTTGTAGGGCGAAATAAAATTGTCCAGCATCTTCGAGCCACAGGTGGTCTTGATGCCACGCGTGCAAAAGATGTCCTTATGAATTATCGGCAGGCCATTCAGTGCGCCACCATGACCGGCTGCCCGTGCCTCGTCCGCGCGCATCGCGGCCGCGAGCGCCTCGTCCGCTGTCACTGTAATGAACGCATTTAGCGACCCATCGTGCGCAGCGACGCGATCCAGCAGCGCCTGTGTCAGCTCTACGGACGTGAAATCACCCTTCTCAAGACCAGCGGCCAGCTCGGTCAATGTTTGCAGATGAAGTTCCATTATTCGATGACTTTCGGTACGAGATAGAGGCCATCCGTGACGTCGGTGGCATTTTCCTGGTACAGATCACGATTATCTGTCTCGGTGACCTCATCCGGACGCAGTCTTTGGACTGCGTGCAGCGGGTGCGCCATCGGGACGACGTCCGTCGTCTCAGCCTGCGAGAGCTGGTCGACAAAATCGACGATTTTGGACAGCTTTTGGACGCTTTCGGCGTACTCCTCGTCAGTGAGTTTCAGCCTGGCCAGCATCGCAATGTGTTGGACCTGATCTTTGTCGAGTGACACGTGATAATTCCGGTTTTCTGAAGGTTGCTGTGAAGCCGCTTTTCAGCGGGGACGCAATAATACATGCCGCCTTGTGGAATGTCGTGGGCATTGTTAAATTACGCCGTTAATCCTCTTACGAGACCCCACTCCAACATGTTCAAAAATATCCTGGGTTATTTCTCAAATGACCTTTCTATCGATCTTGGCACGGCCAACACCCTGATTTACTCACGGGGGCATGGCATCGTGCTCGACGAACCGTCCGTTGTGGCGATTCGCGAGGATTCTGGCCGGGGTGGCCGCACCGTCGAGGCTGTCGGCGCAGAGGCCAAGAACATGCTGGGCCGTACGCCGGGCAATATAACGGCCATTCGACCGCTAAAAGACGGTGTAATCGCCGATTTCACGGTCACCGAGAAGATGTTGCAGCACTTCATCAGAAAGGCGCACGAATCTCGCTATTTCCGACCCAGCCCGCGCGTTCTGATCTGCGTACCCTACGGATCCACGCAGGTTGAGCGACGCGCGATTCGCGAATCTGCCGAAGGCGCCGGCGCCCGGAAAGTACACCTTATTGATGAGCCCATGGCAGCCGCCATCGGCGCGGGCATGCCCGTTCACGAAGCACGCGGTTCGATGGTGCTCGATATCGGTGGTGGCACCTCCGAGGTTGCCGTTATCTCTTTGAACGGAATCGTTTACGCCGCATCCGTCAGAATCGGCGGCGACCGCTTCGACGAAGCCATTACCAGCTACGTCCGTCGGAACTACGGCATCCTGATTGGTGAAGCGACTGCCGAACGCATCAAGCACGAGATCGGCTCGGCATTCCCGGGTCAGGAAGTCCTCGAAATCTCGGTCAAAGGCCGAAACCTGTCAGAAGGTGTGCCGCGCAGCTTCACGCTTAACAGCAACGAAATTCTGGAGGCTCTTCAGGAGCCGCTGCAGGGTATTGTCGGCGCGGTCAAGGAAGCCCTCGAGCAAACACCGCCGGAGTTGGGTGCGGACGTTGCCGAGCGCGGTATCGTATTGACCGGCGGTGGCGCGATGTTGCGCGATATCGACAAACTACTGATGGAAGAAACGGGTCTTCCGGTCGTCATTGCCGATGACCCTTTGACCTGTGTCGCTCGTGGCGGCGGTCGCGTCATCGAACTCATCGACGAACACGGTCCCACGGTATTCGGCCTGGAATAATGGCGATAAATCCGAATGGTCGCTTCCCGCGAAAGTAGCAGTAACCCAGGCCGTATTCCGGCGCTGGGTCTTCGATTCCTCGGCCTTATTTTCATCAGCATTCTGCTGATGTATGTCGACAATCGTGACAACCACCTCGATACAGTCCGCACGAGCGTCGGCGCCGCTCTCTATCCGGTCCGCGTTATCGTTGATGCCCCGGTTCGTTTTTGGAATTGGCTGGGCAGTTCGACAACGTCACGCAACGAGCTTGAACTTGAACTTGGCCGACTCAAGGCCGAACGACTGCTGACGAACGGACGCCTGCAAAAACTGAATGCGCTTGAAGCCGAGAATGCCCGGCTACGCGACTTGCTCGACGCTCGGGCGAAGGTGCGCGACCGAACGCGTGTCGCCGAAATTATGTCGGTCGATGCCAATCCCTATAACCACAGTCTGGTCATCGATGTCGGTACACAGGACGGCGTGATGGACGGGCAGGCACTTGTCGATGCTGACGGCGTTGTCGGACAGGTCATCGAAGCCGGGCTCATGACATCTCAGGCGATGCTCATCAGCGACACAGATCATGCGCTGCCCGTTGAGGTCAACCGCAATGGTCTGAGAACGATTGTAGTTGGCACCGGCAAGATCGATCAGCTCGAGCTGCCTTTCGTGGTCAACAACGCCGATATTCGCGCGGGCGATCTCTTGGTGACATCTGGTCTCGGCGGAGCATTTCCGGCGGGCTATCCTGTTGCGATTGTTGAATCCGTAACGCGCTTGCCACACGAACCCTACGCTGACGTGACGGCAACGCCGGCCGCATCGCTTGGACAGGTTCGTGAGGTCATGCTGATCTTCTCCGCTGCTGCGGCTGACGCGGAGGACGCTGGCGATGACTAGAGATCGCGCGTCGCGTCGCATGCCGGTAATTATGTCGTTCATCGTGGGATTGATGTTGACCATCATGCCTCTGCCGACAGTGCTTGATGCTTTCCGACCCGACTGGCTCGCGATGCTCGTCATCTTCTGGGCCATGCAGCTGCCGCGCACCTGGAGTGTTGGTTCTGCGTGGTTCATCGGCATTGTTCTCGACGTGTCGCAAGGAACCTTGCTGGGGCAGCACGCGCTCGCACTTTGTTGTGTTGCGTTCATTACGGTGCGAATTCATTTGCTGATGCGGGTTTTCCCCGTGCCACAACTGACGGCAACGGTATTACCGATCCTCGCGATCTATCAATTTCTGTTGTTTTGGATCAATGGTGTCGCCGGTGTCGACGCGCCATCAATCGTGTACTGGGGGCCCGTGATCTCGGGCACCATCTTGTGGCCTGTCGTCATGATATTCCTCTCAAGCATGCGCTACAGGACACGGTCCGGAGCATGAGGTGAGGCTCCTTTTACCGATCAAAGACCACCATTCGGAACGACGCTTATTCATTGGCAGGGCCATTCTCGCCTCTGTCATATCAGTCGTTCTTCTCGGTACGGTGATCGCTCGCCTCGTTCAGTTGCAGGTGTTCGATCACGAGTTGTTCGCGGAGAAGTCTCAAGGTAATCGTGTGCGTATAGAAGCGGTTCCGCCGATCCGTGGCCTCGTCTTCGATCGCAAAGGCCGCGTCATTGCCGAAAATCTTCCTGCCTACCAGCTCGAGCTAATTCCCGAACAAGTCGATGACATCGACGACACGCTGAACCGACTCGCCGCAATTGACTTGATCGAGGCTGCTGACATTCCGCGGTTCAAAGCATTGAGTGGTAGCGGCCAACGGTTCAAACCCGTGACGTTGAAGTTCCGAATGACCGACCAGGAGATCGCTAACTTTGCGATTCAACGCCCACGGTTCCCCGGTGTGGACTTTCAGCCGCGGCTGGTACGCCATTATCCGTACGGCGAGTTGTTTGCTCATGCGGTCGGCTACGTCGGCGCGTTAAACACCAATGACGTTCAGCGACTGGACTCGACACGCTATGCGGGAACATCGCATACCGGAAAGACCGGCGTCGAGAGAAGTTTCGAGGATGATCTCCATGGTGATGCCGGTTTTCGACACTTGATCGCGAACGCTCGTGGGCGGCAGGTACCGGCCAATACGAGCGAGCTGCTCGACTCATTACCAATGAACGAAACACCGAATCCCGGCTCTAATATCTATCTGAGTCTTGATCTGGATTTGCAACGCGTCGCCTACAACGCCCTTGAAGGGAGGCGCGGCTCGGTCGTCGCTATCGATCCAACAACGGGAGAAATTTTGGCCCTGGTGAGTGCGCCGTCATTTGACCCGAACCTGTTCGCCGTTGGCATGAGCAACGAGCAATACGACGCGCTACAAAACAACCTCGACGTCCCGCTGTTCAATCGAGCTGTACTCGGCACCTACCCACCCGGCTCTACGATCAAACCGATGCTGTCGCTGGCCGCGCTTGAAACCGGCGCGACGAATCTCACTCGCAAGACCGTCTGCATCGGCTATTTCCAGCTGGAAGGCGACGAACATCGTTATCGTGACTGGAAACCTGCGGGTCACGGCCCCGTCGATTTGCACGATGCCATCGCGCAATCCTGCGACGTGTATTTCTACGAAGTTAGCACCGATCTCGGCATCGACAATATGCACGAGTACCTCACGCGGTTCGGACTAGGGTCCCAGACTGGTGTCGACCTACTGGGTGAACGACCCGGCCTCGTCCCGTCACGTGAATGGAAACGCAACAATTTTCGCGATCGCGATAACAAGCGCTGGTATCACGGTGAAACAGTCATCGCGTCAATCGGCCAGGGATTCATGCTGGCGACGCCGTTGCAACTCGCCTCGGCTGTCGGAACCCTGGGTATGCGTGGCGTCCGCTTCAAGCCACATCTCGTCGCAGCGATCGAAGACCCGCTAAGCGGCGAACGTTTGATGGTGCAACCTGCAGCGCTGGACGACGTCGCGATTAGCAATGAATTCTATTGGGACAATGTTCTCGAAGCGATGCACGACGTTATGCAGGGTCCGCGAGGCACTGCCCGCGCCGTCGGTTTGGGCGCACCCTATGAAATGGCCGGCAAGAGCGGCACCGCGCAAGTCGTTTCGATCGCGCAGGACGAAGAGTACGACGAAGACGAGATTGAGGAACGACAGCGTGATCACGCACTCTTTATATCATTCGCACCGTTCGAGAATCCGCGCATAGCGGTCGCGGTCATTGTCGAAAATGGCCGCAGTGGCAGTGGTGTTGCCGCGCCGATCGCCAAGGCGGTAATGGACGAGTACCTGGGATACGGTGATGATCCGGCTAGGTGAAACGCAGCGCATGCTGTCCCACAAGACTGCGCCGATCGCGAGTTTTTCGGGGCTGATCCGAAGGCTCAATGTTGACGGCCCATTGCTGGGCGGCCTGCTCATAATCTGTATCTTCGGCCTGTTCGTCCTCTACAGCGCCTCGGGCGAAAACTTAACTCTCCTGATTAATCAGGCCGTTCGCCTGGGCGTCGCGCTAATCGCCATGCTGATCGTTGCGCAATTGCCGCCTGATTTCCTGCGTCGCTGGACTCCGTGGGGCTATTTGGCTGGCTTGATATTGCTCGTCCTGGTTCTGACCAAGGGCGACGTTGGTCAGGGCGCGCGTCGCTGGCTCGACATTGGCGTTCGTTTTCAACCCTCCGAGGCCATGAAGCTTGCCGTCCCGATGATGACCGCCTGGTTCCTGCATGACCGCCAAATCCCGCCCAAGGTCGGACACCTTGCGGTCATCGCCATACTCATCGCGATTCCGACTTACATGATCGCCAGACAACCGGACCTCGGAACGTCGCTGCTGATCGCGGCCTCCGGCATCATCGTGATTCTCCTCGCCGGCATGTCGCTCAAGCTGATATTCGGACTCGGCATCATGGCCGTACCGGGCGCGTTCGTGCTCTGGACCTTCATGCAGGACTATCAGAAGCAACGGGTACTCACGTTGTTTAACCCGGACAGTGATCCTCTCGGTGCCGGCTACAACATCATTCAATCCAAGATCGCCATCGGTTCGGGCGGATTATTTGGCAAAGGCTGGACCAACGGTTCGCAGGCGCATCTTGAATTCCTGCCGGAACGACACACCGACTTTATCTTCGCGGTTCTCGGCGAAGAATTTGGCCTGCTCGGCGTTCTAAGTTTGCTCACCCTGTACATGTTCGTCATCGGGCGCGGCCTCTATATCGCTATTCAGGCACAAGATACTTATTCCCGATTGCTGGCCGGTTCCATCAGTCTGACGTTTCTGGTCTATGTCTTCGTCAATACGGCAATGGTCACCGGTATTATTCCCGTGGTCGGCGTGCCGTTGCCGCTTGTCAGCTTTGGCGGTACGTCTATGGTGACGCTGATGGCCGGATTCGGTATTCTGATGTCGATCCATTCACACCGGAAACTTTTGCCTCGCTAATGAAGACCCGATGACAAATAAAACACTGCACGCTGGCGTTCTTGCGCTACTCATTTTCGCATCCCCCGCTACGGCAGCCGACAAGACCTATGTCGATCTCGGCCAGAAAAATGTCGTCGCGTTCATTGATGAAATGGTCAATACGCATGACTTTGACCGCGACGCGCTCGCCAGCCTGCTCGCCAAAGCGGAGATCAAGGCGACAATCATTAAAAAGATCTCGACGCCAGCCGAACGGACTTTTACGTGGGGCGAGTACCGCAAGATCTTTATAACCAAAGAACGCGTGAACGCCGGTGCCACCTTTTGGCGCGATAACAAAGAGATGCTCGGGCGCATTCAGCTCGAAACGGGTGTTCCCATCGAGATGCTGGTTGGCATTATCGGTGTTGAAACCTACTTCGGCCGCATCACCGGCAAAGACCGGGTTATCGACGCACTGGCAACGCTTGCCTTTGAATATCCGAAGCGCTCTGCTTTTTTCACGAAAGAGCTCAGGGAATTCCTGATCCTTGCACGTGAAGAAGAACTGGATCCTTTAACACCGATGGGATCGTACGCCGGCGCGATGGGTCGACCGCAGTTCATGCCGTCCAGCTTTCGTGCCTACGCCGTCGACTCAACGGGCGACGGTAAACGCGACATCTGGAATAACTGGGCGGATGTGTCTGGAAGTATTGCGAACTATTTCCTCGCACATAAGTGGCGCGTCGACGAAGCGGTTGCGACGCAAGCGACATTGAGTAGCACATGGAAGGGAGCAGTTCCGGAACCTGCTAACGCGCTCACAGTCACAGACACTGTGGAATCGTTAAGCAAAAAGGGTGTCATGTTTGCGACAGATTTATGTGCCGATAGTAAAGGTCAGCTACTTACCTACGAAGGCGATGATGGCATCGAGCACTGGGTCGGCTTTCACAATTTTTTCGTCATCACGAAGTACAACCGCAGCGTTATGTACGCGCTCGCCGTCCATCAACTCGGTCAGCAGATTTCATCGAAAGTGAATGCCGATGCGTCTTAGTTCGTCGCACATAGTCTTATTCACGCTCTCGATGGCAATTGCGGGCTGTGGCGGAAACAAAATCAAACCCGATGGTCCCGGCAGCGGTCGCATTCCAGAGTTGCCCGGCGATGCCGTGCCCCGACCGGAGCCGCGCAGTAAATATGGCAATGGCCGGGATCGCGGCAATGGGCCAGAGTACGAGGTCTGGGGCAAGACCTACCGGGTTATGGACAGCAGCGCCGGCTACACGGAACGCGGCGTCGCTTCGTGGTACGGCAAACAGTTCGATGGTAAGCCGACATCGAGCCAGGAGCCCTACGACATGTACGCGATGACGGCCGCACACAAGTCTCTGCCGCTTCCTACCTATGTGAAAGTTCGAAACCTGCGTAATAACAAAACGATCACTGTTCGCGTCAATGACCGAGGCCCGTTCGTTCACAACCGCATCATCGATTTGTCGTATGCAGCCGCATTGAAACTCGACATGGTTGCCGATGGCACCAGTCTGGTTGAAGTCACGGCGATTAGTTTTGATAAGCCGAAAGGCAATCGCCCCGTTCGGGTGACTACCGCAGCGCCAAAATCGCTGGTTTCAACGCCTGCCGTTGCCTCGACTTCGGTAACACCTCGCATCTTTGTCCAGGTCGGCGCCTTTGGCGATCGTGCGAATGCCGCACGTCGACTCGCCGTCTTATCGCAGTCCGGCATCGAAAACGGATTCATCCACGAAGACAAAACGACCAGCGCCACGCTGTATCGCGTCCGTATCGGACCCGTTGCGGACGTCGTTCAGTACGACCAGGTTGTGGATGAGCTCGAAAAGCTCGGTATTACAGACCCTTACCTTATTACTGAGTAGCCGCGTACAATACGCGCCGACCCCGCTTATTTGACCACCAGAGGCCGTATGTCACAACGATTTAGCATCGCGCTCACGATCCTGTTTTTCTTATGTTTTTCAAGTGCTTATGCGGCAATCATGCCGACTCCCGCCGCGCCGATCATCGGAGCAAAGGGTTTTCTGGTCATTGACAGCAAGACGGGTCACGAGATTGCCGCGCTAAATGCTGACGAGTCTCTCGCCCCGGCAAGCCTCACCAAAATCATGACGACGTATGTGGTCTTCAAAGCCCTGCAGCAGGGTCAGATTTCGCTCGAAGAAGAAGTGACCGTCAGCGAAAAGGCGTGGCGCACAGAAGGCTCACGCATGTTTATTGAAGTGGGCACTCGCGTAACGGTTCAGGAGCTCCTGCTTGGCATGATTGTGCAATCCGGCAACGATGCGAGCGTCGCGCTCGCCGAACATGTCGCCGGTAGCGAAAGCGTATTCGCCGAGATGATGAATCAACACGCGGCGACTATCGGTATGTACTCCAGCCATTTTCAGAATGCGACCGGCCTGCCCGCCGACGATCACAGAACTACGGCACGAGATCTCGCGACGCTGGCACGCGCGATCATCGAAGAGTTTCCGGAATACTACAAATGGCACGCGGTAAAAGAGTACACGTACAACGGTATCAAACAGAGCAATCGCAACTCGCTGTTGTGGCGTGACGATTCCGTTGACGGTTTGAAGACAGGCCACACCGAAGCGGCAGGTTACTGCCTGGTCGCATCTGCCAAGCGCGACGGCATGCGTATCATTTCAGTGGTTCTTGGTACGTCGAGTACCAAGGCCCGCGCTGATGGTAGTCAAGCACTCGTGAATTACGCCTTCCGCTTTTTCGAAACACGATTGCTGTTCAAAGCCGGCGAGCAAATCTCTACCGCCCGAATCTGGAAATCAGCGAACGAGTATTCGTCATTGGGCGTTCTCGAAGATCTCTACATCACGGTACGTCGCGGTTCCTACGATGAACTGGAATCCACGCTGGATATTCCCGCCATCGTCACTGCGCCGATCGCTGCCGGACAACCGGTTGCGACCCTCACCATCAGTCTTGAGGGCGAGGAATTACAGAGCACCAGTTTACGGGCGCTGGACGACAATCCAGAGGGGTCGTTTTGGCAACGCACAAAAGACAATGTGAGTCTTTGGTTCGAATAATATGAGCGAAGAGTCGGCTATTGAATTCCCCTGCGAGTTTCCGATCAAAATGATGGGACGGGACACGCCGGAGTTTCGGATGACGGCGCGCGTTCTGATCGAAAACCACGTTGGGCCCGTCGGCGAAGAAGCCATACGGGTAAACCTGAGCGGCAAAGGCAACTTCGTCTCAATTACGGTGACAGTGACCGCAACTAGCCAAAAGCAGCTTGATGACATCTACCGTGACGTCTCGGGACACGATGACGTTCTGATGGCGCTATGAAAACCGTTTTCCGCGGCCGGCAAGAATACGTGCCGCTGTGGCGCGAGATGCAGGCTTTCACAGACACGCGCGACGAGAAAACGTCCGACGAAATCTGGTTCGTCGAACACCCGCCCGTTTTTACGATGGGGCTCAATGCGAGCGAAGAACATTTGCTTGCACCCGGCGATATTCCGGTCGTGCAGATCGACAGAGGCGGTCAGGTCACGTTTCACGGGCCGGGCCAGCTGATGATCTACCCGTTGATTGATATTCGGCGCTCAAACATCGGCGTTCGCAATCTGGTTACCGCGCTCGAACAGAGCGTGGTCGATCTTGCGAAGGATTACGATGTTGAAGCAAAGGCCCGTGCAGATGCGCCGGGCGTTTACGTTGATGGCGACAAACTCGCAAGCGTCGGCCTGCGTATTCGCCGCGGCTCGAGCTTTCATGGCATGGCACTCAACGTCGACGTCGATCTCGAACCATTCACTCGAATAAACCCCTGCGGTTACGCCGAACTTCAGATGACTGACCTGCATCGCCTGGGCATTGATCTGGACCTTGAGTCCGCAGCGGACCAGTTTCTGCCCCATTTCCTGCAACACATCAGTTCATAAGAAGACATACTGGCAACGATATGAAACACGCACGGTCAAACCTATTTCTCGGCATTGCTCTAACTTTTGTCATTAGCTTCTCTATGTCCCCCGCTAATGCACAGGATGCCGGCGAGCCCGTTGTTCTCGAAATACCCGCGGGTGCCGAAGCCGCTCCTGATTTCGATGTCGACAAGGCGACAGAGGCCTATATCAATCTGCTTAGCGCGGACCAGCGCGCGAGATCGGACGCCTATATGGAGGGCAACTATTGGTTGCTGCTCTGGGGCCTTTTGTATGGCCTCGGCGTCGCGTGGATATTGTTGGGCACTCGATTGTCCGCCCGCATGCGCGATTTTTCTGAGCGTTTTAGTCGTCGGCGTTGGTTGCACACCATCGTTTACAGCATGCAGTACATTGTTGTCGGTACGGTCCTTTCATTTCCGCTCAGTGTCTACCAGGGCTTTGTCCGGGAACACAGTTATGAAATGGCCACGCAAACCTTCGGGGCCTGGATGGGTGACCAATTCACGGGCCTGTTAATTGCCATCGTACTTGGCAGTCTCATACTGACGCTCATTTACGGCGTCATTCGCAAGACGAAAGAGAACTGGTGGATCTGGGGTACCGGCGTAGCGGTCGCTTTCCTGATGTTCGTCAACTTCATAGCACCTGTTTACCTCTCTCCGCTATTTAACGACTACAAAGCGCTCGAAGACAGCCCGCTACAAGCCTCGATCATGTCGATGGCGCATGCGAATGGCATTCCGGGCGACGACGTCTACTGGTTCGATGCATCGCGTCAGACCACCCGCATCAGCGCAAATGTAAGCGGCGCGTTTGGCACGACCCGCATCAGCCTCAACGACAATCTGTTGTTACGCACGTCTCCCGAGGAAGTCGAAGCGGTAATGGGCCATGAGATGGGCCACTACGTTTTGAATCACGGCATCAAAGGAACAACCTACTTTGGCTTGCTGCTGGCGATTGGCTTCGCCTTCGTCGCCTGGGGATTCAATCGAGCGGTGCGACGCTGGGGTGCGAATTGGCGGATTCGCGACGTCGGCGACACAGCCGGCATGCCTTTGTTTGCAGCTCTTTTGTCCGTCTATTTCTTTGTCGCGACGCCGATGTTTAATACGATGATTCGCGTCCATGAAACGGAAGCCGATAATTATGGCCTGAACGTCGCGCGCCAACCTGACGGCTTTGCGCGTGTTTCGATGCGGCTAAGCGAGTACAGAAAGATCACTCCCGGACCGATTGAGCGATTCATCTTCCATGATCATCCGACAGGCTATGATCGCGTTCACATGTCGATGCTATGGAAGTCCGAGAACATGGTCGAGGACTAGCCCTCGACGGAGTTCCGCAGAGCAGCTAATCGCTCCTGCGTGCCGACGTCGGCCCACAATCCTTCGTAGAGGGACCCTTGCATCCGGCCTGCATCTGCGGCACTGCGCATAATCGGAACGATCGAGAATCGTCCCGGTTCGCAATTTGCAAAGAACTCGGGTCGGTACATGGATATGCCGCTATAAGTGAGTTCCGGCACGTCGCTATTTCGAACGAGTCCGTCTACAAGATCAAAATCGCCGCTGTCCCGATAATCCGGGGTCGGCACCAGCACGAGATGGCCTAATGCATCATCGGCCAAGCTCAAGCCTCCGACCGGCAGGTCGGTGTAGATATCTGCATTTACTACGAGAAACGGGTCGTCGCCGAGCAAGTGCAAGGCCTTGAATATGCCCCCACCTGTTTCCAGAAGCTCGTCGCCCTCCTGGCTGTAGGTAACGCTCACGCCGTATTGAGAACCGGTGCCAATGCGTTCAACAATCCTGTCACCCAGCCAGCCGAGGTTGATCACAACCTCTGTGATGCTGGCGGCGTAGAAGTTATGGAGATGTCGTTCGATCAGGCTCTGCCCCCGAACTTCGACCAGCGGTTTTGGTATCGACTCTGTCACTTGCTTGAGTCGCTTTCCCCGCCCCGCTGCCAGAATCATCGCGATCATTGGGCGGTGTCCCACGCGGGCAGTATTTTTGCGTCGATAAGGTGTTGGAGAAAACTCAATTCCTCATAGCGCGGACTAATCTCGACAATGTACTCAAGGGTTCGCGTTACATCATCCAGATATCGCGACTTTCCATCGCGGTGATTCAGACGACAGAAAATACCGGCGGCTTTGAGCTGGCGCTGCACACCCATCAATTCGAAGTAGCGGCAGAACTGCTGTTCATCGACTTGAACGCGTGTTTTTTTGCTCAGCTGTTGATAGTAGTGAAGCGCCCACTGGCGTACTCGATCAGCAGGCCAGCGAACGTAACAGTCCTTGAGCAGGCTAACGAGATCGTAGGTAAAGGGTCCTTCGACCGCATCCTGAAAATCCAGGATGCCGGGGTTCTCTTCCGGCACGAACATCAGGTTGCGAGAATGATAATCGCGATGCACGAAAGCCTGTGGCTGACTCACTGCGTTTTTGACCAGCAAGTCGCAACACGTCTGCCATTCGCGCTCGTCGTCATCACTGAAGTTCAAATTCAGATGCGTGCCACACAGCCAGTCGCGGAACAGCGATAGTTCGAAGCGCAAGAGTTTTTCATCGTATGGCGGCAAGGACGATTGATAGGCTTCGCCGCGTCGTTGCATGACCAAGAGCGCATCGATCGCGTCGTGATAAAGCGCGTTCGCAGAATCCGGCTCATCTTGTAGCCGGTCGAGGTACTCATCGCTGCCCAAATCGGTCAATAACAGAAAGCCGTTTTCAACATCGGCTTCAATAACTCTTGGCGCGCAAAGCTGCATCGCCTCAAGATAGCCGGAGACTTTCACGAATGGCAAACAATCTTCTTGTTGCGGTGGTGCGTCCATTACGATGAAACTTTCGTCGCCTTTGTGCAATCGAAAATAGCGGCGGAAACTCGCATCCGGAGAAGCTGGCACGGGTTCGCACCCGGCAACCGCATCGATGCCGCTGAGCCAGCGAATTAATTCGGCCTTGCGGGGGTCGGCGGCAGTGTCTGATTGACTGATCTGGAATCTCCGTAACGCGTTGAAGCACCTAGAAAACTATGCGAAGGTAACAAATAAGAATGCCTGATAACATCCCGTCCCTAATGGCCGCGGCCGAAACCTGACTCGAACAGCAACTTGTCCTCTAAACCTCTGATTTCAGCGTGTCTGCTGTTGGCTGCGACAAACGTCCTGGCCGCTGAGCCGCAATCGTGCCAAACGTCGCTCACGGAGCGACTTTCAGGGGAACCGTTCCTGCCGCTTACGCCGCTCCCGGACCCCAATACTATTCAGCTTGAGGCGGGCAGTTTCGAATCGAAGCTGGGCAACGTCCCAACCGCCGT
>CAZMRZ010000008.1:20053-29317 GCA_964568835.1 uncultured Woeseiaceae bacterium
AGAGGTGTCGGAACCGCGAAGGGCGTGAAGCTGAAGTTCAAGGGCGTACCGATTCTGTACGCACCGTATCTATCATTCCCGATTGGCGATGCGCGCAAGTCGGGAATCCTTACCCCTGAGTTTGGCAGTTCGGGACGCAGCGGCAATGAATTTCGCGTGCCCTGGTACTGGAACATAGCACCTAATTATGATGCGACGATTACGCCAAGACTGTTAACCAATCGCGGCATGCAACTCGCAACAGAGTTTCGTTATCTCACGGAGCGCAACGAGGGTACTGTCGCGGCTGATTACCTGCCCGATGACGACATTCTCAATCGAGCACGCCATCAATTTCGATTTGAGCATCAGACACTTTTCGGCAACGGCTGGCGAAACCAGATCGATATGCGCGATGTGTCGGACAGTCAATACTATGAAGACCTCGGCGGCAGCCTCAGCGTCTCAAGTACTACGCACCTGAATCGCAGTGTCAGGTTCGATTATTACTCGCCGAATTTTTCGATGCTGGCACAGGTGCAGGACTACCAGACCATCGATGACGCGATAATGCCGGACCAGGAACCGTATCAACGGTTGCCGCAGGTTTTGGTCAACGGCGGCTGGCAAATTCCGTTCGGCTTGCGCTTCGGTATCGACGGCGAGCTCGTCAATTTCGATCGCGATGTGGGTGCCACAGGTTGGCGCGCAAACGTATCGC
Source organism: uncultured Woeseiaceae bacterium (assembly GCA_964568835.1). GTDB lineage: Bacteria > Pseudomonadota > Gammaproteobacteria > Steroidobacterales > Woeseiaceae > UBA1847. The sequence goes on from CAZMRZ010000008.1 coordinate 20,754, forward strand.
CGAAGATTGACTTGCCCATCTCCCGACCAGGATGGTTTATTACGCCGGCGATCGAATTCGATTACACGAGTTATGAGCTGAAGGACACACAACCTGGCGCAGACGACACCCCGGAACGTTCCGTGCCGATTTCCAGTCTCGATATGGGGTTGGTTCTTGAGCGCGTCTTCGTCAATTCGAATCGCATTCAAACGATCGAACCGCGCCTGTTGTATGTGAATATTCCATTCCGGGATCAGGATGGGCTGCCGGTTTTCGATACCATTTCGCCGGACATCAACCTCGTACAGTTGTACCGAAAGAATCGATACCTGGGTGTTGACCGCATCGGTGACACCGAGCAGCTCAGCTTTGGCATCACATCGCGAATACTCGACGTCTCAAGCGGCAGGGAATTGATGTCGGCAACGATCGGGCAAACACGATACTACAGCGATCGTATGGTGACGTTGCCGGGCGCGTTGACGGCGACATCAAAAACGTCCGATTACATCGCGCAACTGCGATTCTTGCTGTTCAAGAACGTCAATTTCGATTTCGGTCATCAATGGGGAACCGGGATTACCGATACCACCAAGTCCGAAGCGCGACTGCAGTATCGCCCTGCTGACAATAAGATCCTGAATCTTGCCTATCGTTTTCGTCGTGACTCACTGGAACAAGGCGACTTGTCCTGGTCATGGCCGATCGCGACGCGCTGGAATTTCGTTGGGCGGTACAATTACTCTTTCCGCGACGAGGAAGTGCTGGAGCAATTCTTCGGTCTCGAATACGAAAGTTGTTGCTGGGGCCTGAGACTGGTTTCACGACGTCATATTTCCACCCGCGATGGAACTCGTGATTCATCATTCGGTCTGCAATTAGTACTGAAAGGGATGACGAGCGTTGGCACAGCTGCTGACAAACTCCTGGAACGTGGTATTCTTGGCTATTCTGCAGATCTCCGGTAGTATTTTGTGTTAAAAATCAATCATTTATGGGTGGTCGCCGCATTATTCGCCGCGCCCGCCGTTGCCGCTGACGAACTTTCCCAGACGGGTGAGTTTCTCGATGGCGTCGTTGCCATCGTCAATGAGGGCGTCGTTCTGAGAAGTCAGTTCAATAGCCAACTCGAGCTCATCAAAAAGAACGCGGCAGCACAAGGGATGGCACTGCCGCCCGACAACATCCTCAACGAGCAAATTCTCGAGCGGCTGATTCTTACGGAAATTCAGATGCAACGCGCCGATCGCATCGGGCTTGTCGAGCAAATATCGGATCAATACGTTAACAGCTCGATTCAACGCATCGCAGATCAAAACAATATTCCGTTTGAAGACATGCCGGCAATGCTTGCGCAGGACGGTGTCGACTACGCTGAGTTTCGTGAAGGCCTTCGCGAAGAGCTGACGCTCAACGAACTCAAGGGCATTGAAGTTATGCGCAATATTCGCGTATCCGAGCGCGAAATCGAACAATGCATTATTGATCTTGAGAATAACGTTGTTGTGAATTCGGACTGGGAGCTGTCGCACATTTTGCTCACTATTCCGGAGTCCGCCAGCACCGAAGCCGCCGCGATGATCGAGAACACGGCCAACGACATTTATGCGCGCTTGCAGGACGACGTTGATTTCCGCGAACTCGCTGCGCGTTTTTCTGAAGGAGCGACGGCACTGGAAGGTGGGTCGTTGGGCTGGATGAACGGTCAGCAAATTCCGTCAATCTTTACGGATGTTTTGCAGGATATGAAGGCCGGCGACATAACCGAACCGTTCAGAACACCCAACAGCATCCATATTGTAAAGGTCGACAACTTGCGCAGCGCAGTAGAGCGCAGCGAGATCAAACAGGCCAAGATTCGCCACATTCTGATTTCACCTAACGCCATCATCGATGATGCGACCGCGAAACAGCGTCTCGACGATGCCATTGAGAAAATTCGCGGCGGCGAAGACTTCGGAGAACAGGCGAAGCTGTTGTCGGACGATCCGGGCACCGCAAATCTTGGTGGCGACCTTGGCTGGGCTGAAACGACTTCTTTTGCTCCTGAATTTCGCGAGGCAGCGGACAATGCGGAACTCAACGTCCTCTCCGAACCCTTCCGTACACAGTTCGGGTGGCACGTACTCGAAGTACTCGAGCGCCGCGTATACGACAATACCGACGAGATTAAAGAACGGAACTGCGTCGGACGAATTCGTGCCAGCAAACAGGAGGCGGAAACCCTGCTGTGGTTGCAGCGCATGCGAGACGAAGCCTTCGTCGATTCGCGCATATAGAATCGAAGCTCCGTTGTGGCGCTTGCCAAGCCTCTTGTAGTCACCGCCGGAGAACCTGCTGGCATCGGGCCTGAACTTTGTTCGGCGTTGGCCGATACCGAGTTTGTATCCGACATTGTCGTGCTTGGCGATGCGTCACTGCTCGATGAGCGTCTGCAGGTCATTGATAGACCTTTTCCCGCTCCGGTCGTTGCCGGACAACCTGATCCATCGAACGCAGAGACCCTGCTCAGCGGATTGAGGCAGGCGACAGAAGGCTGCCTTGAGGGACGATATTCGGGCCTCGTAACAGCGCCGCTGGCGAAAAGCGTTATCGCAGATTCCGGTGTGCCGTTTACGGGACACACGGAGTATCTTGCAGAACTCACGGGTACACAGTTGCCGGTTATGTTGCTGGTCGCGGGCGATCTGCGGGTCGCGCTGGCAAGCACTCACCTCCCCTTGCGCGAGGTGTCAGACTTCATAACGGCAGAGCGTCTATCCCGGGTATTGCAGATTTTGCACGATGACTTGCGCTCAAAATTCGGCATCGAACGACCGGAGATCGTTGTTTGTGGGCTGAATCCACATGCGGGTGAAGGTGGCCATCTCGGCAAGGAAGACGACGCGGTCATCGCTCCTGTTATTGAACAGCTATCGCAAGCGGGCATGCAGCTCCGCGGCCCCATTCCCGCCGATACGGCGTTTACTCCAGCAGCCGGACGAAAGGATGCGGTACTCGCGATGTATCACGATCAGGGACTTCCGGTTTTGAAGTATGCAGGCTTCGGCCATGCCGTGAATGTCACCCTTGGATTACCCATCATTCGAACCTCTGTCGACCATGGAACAGCATTTGATATTGCGGGTACGGGCAAGGCCGATCCAGGAAGTCTCTTTGCGGCTATTGAGCTTGCGAAGACGCTCGCAAATACACGGTCGAATAGCGGAGCATCGAACTGATGCCCGGCCATCGATCACGAAAACGATTCGGCCAGCATTTCCTGACGGACCCGGGTGTCGTTGACTGCATCCTGCATTCAGTGCATGCCACGAAGGACGACGTCGTTGTCGAAATCGGTCCCGGCCAGGGTGCCATCACGGCTGCACTGGCAGCCGACGCAGGACATTTGCACGCCATTGAGCTCGACCGCAATCTGGTCGCGCGCCTGCGCCGCCAATATGAGGGTAACGCGACGGTAAGCATCCATGAGGCCGACGCATTGAAGTTCGATTTCTCGACGCTCGGCGACAGACTTCGAATTGTCGGCAATCTTCCGTACAACATCTCAACCCCGTTGTTGTTTCACCTGTTGAAGTTTCGCGATCGCATCATCGACATGCATTTCATGCTGCAGAAAGAAGTCGTTGACCGCATGGCAGCGGGACCGGGAAGCAAAACCTACGGTCGCCTCAGCATCATGCTCGGCTGCCACCTGAACATCGAATCCCTGTTTGACGTCGACCGCTCCGCATTCGACCCTCCTCCGGAAGTCATGTCCGCTGTTGTCAGGCTGGATCCGCTTCCACCAGGAACCTACGACATCAAGGATGACGCGGTACTTGCAAAGATAGTGGCAAGCGCGTTCATGCAGCGGCGCAAGACGATTCGCAATTCTTTAAAAGACCACGCTGATAACGCCGACTTCGAGGCCGCCGGGATCGATCCCGGATTACGGCCAGAACAAATCAGTATTCAGAAATACATCTCACTCAGCAACCATCTGGCGGGTTCCTTACGTTAAACTACTGCGATGGAAGAGACACAATGCGATATACGAATACAGGTGGCGACCAGCTACGTTGACGATGAGTCAGAGCCAGAGTCCGACCGTTACGTGTTCGCGTACACAATAACAATTTCGAACAGCGGCAATGTTCCCGCCCAGCTGATCAGCCGGCACTGGATCATCACTGACGCCAACGGCAAGGTGCAGGAAGTTAACGGCGATGGTGTCGTTGGCGAACAGCCTTTGCTCAATCCCGGAGAAGAATTTCGCTATTCCAGCGGTGCTGTGCTCGAAACGCCGGTCGGCGCGATGCAGGGACTCTACCGAATGGAAGCCGATGGTGGCATTGGATTTGACGCACTCATCGCACCATTCACGCTCGCAGTTCCCGGGCTGCTGAACTAGGCGAGCATCATGGGTGTCTACGCAATCGGCGACATACAGGGGTGTTACGACCCGTTGCGGCGACTTCTGGACGAACTTCGTTTTGACCCGGGAAACGATACCGTCTGGTTTGCCGGAGACCTCGTCAATCGAGGTCCTAAATCACTGAAAACGTTACGCTTTGTCAGGTCTCTTGGTAACGCAGCGATCACTGTTCTGGGCAATCACGATCTGCATTTGCTGGCGCTCTCCGCCGGTGCCGTGCGCAACGGCGAGCGCTTCGAGCCCTTACAAGACGTGCTGGACGCACCGGACGCTGATGAACTTTGCGACTGGCTTCGACATCGTCCGCTCGCGCACTACGACGAAGACCTGAACACTTTGTTAGTTCACGCGGGCACGCATCCCCATTGGGGTGTTAAGAAGACACTCGCGCGTGCCGGCGAGGTTGAAGAGGAACTGCGCGACGATGACTACGCGACCTTACTGGGAAAAATGTACGGCAATACACCCACGAGTTGGTCGGGAAAACTGCGCGGCTACAAACGCCTTAGATTCATCGTCAATTGTCTAACGCGGATGCGAATGATCACGACCGAAAACCGACTGAATTTCGGACACAGCGGGCCGCCCTGGCGCGCGCGAAAAAATCTACGCCCGTGGTTCGAGGCCGAAGATCGGGCCACCCGAAAAACGCGGGTCGTTTTCGGGCATTGGTCACAACTCGGACTGATTGTGCAGCCCAAGCTGATCAGTCTCGATACGGGGTGCGTCTGGGGTCGGCAACTGACGGCAGTCAGACTGGACAAGAGGATTCCGCGCGTTATTCAGGTTCCGGGTCAGTCGTACTGAACAGATCGCCGGGCGCTGCCTGGTAACTCACTGAACTCTATTGGCTGCCAACAAATCACACCAAATTGCTCGAGCCTTGCCTCGCTTAAGCGTCGACAGGTTAACTAAGGTTATATCAACTAATCGAGATGCCGGAATATACGTCGATATCGACTCCCCACGTCTCCGGATGAGAAGACTGCCCGACGGTCATCAGCGCTACCGACGGTGGCCCAAAGCGGATATTATCCACTGACGGCTTTTGGCGCGCTTTGCGCCCTTTATTTTCGCAATAATTGCTGACTAGGTCTCCGTGCCTGCATGATACATTCAAGGACTCGTCCTGACCCTGAAGTCGCACGGCACGATAAGCCGGCGAAAAGGAGAGTGAAGCTTGTCACTTGCGGTTAAATACAATGCGCAAAGAGGATTCGTGGAATCAACGCTTTCGGGTAACGTATCTCCCGCCGAGCTAGACCAAGAGATGGCACAGGCCGCAGCTATGAGCCAAGAGCACGCCTGCGAACTATTTCTCTCTGATTTCCAGGACGCGGAAATCGATTTTTCTATCCTCGACGTATTCGACCTTCCCGATCTGCAAGACGAGGCAGGCCTTAAGAAGCTAACCGCCCGAATCGCACTTCTTGCTCCAAAATCGAAACCTGGAATGCAGTTGGCTCGGGATTATGAAATCGCATGCTTGAGCAGGGGCTGGACGGTCTGCGTATTCGTTGACCGCCGAAAGGCGCTGGAGTGGCTGTTCCACAATTGAGTCTGGAGTAGAAGCTGGCTGACTGCGACCACAATCTTGCTTCCAAGACACCTTACAGTCGACGGCTGCTTCTGGCAGTAACCAACCGCTCGGGTGATAAACTACTGAGAGGCTGATACTGACCCGAAGCAATCACGTTTGCAATCCACGACCTAGACGGACAATCGAAACTTGCGACTCGGAAAGCTACTGACGTTGGTCTTACTGGTCCATGTTTCTCATGCCAGCGCGTCGTCGCTGTTCGAAGATAACACTGTCCTTGAGGTCAACCTGACGGGCCCATTTGGCTCGCTGTTTAAAGAAGATGATCGTAAAGAGCTGCCCTTTGTTCTGCGCGCTGACGACCTCGAGCATACGGTCAAGATACGGGTGCGCGGTAAGAGCCGCAGGCGCGTGTGCAGTTTTCCGCCACTACGACTCAATTTTGCGGCCAACGATACAGTGCAGTGGATATTTGAGGGCCAGGACAGGCTAAAGCTCGTAACCCATTGCCAAGACCAAAAATCCGCTCATTTGTCCTCGTTAAAGGAATATGCCGCCTACCGGATATTCAATCTCATATCTGATGTCAGTTACAGAGTGCGTTTGCTTCATATCACTTACACGGATACTGACGGGCGCCTTAAAGAAAAAGAGCTCGACCGCTATGGGTTTCTGATCGAACCCTCGTCGGCGTTAGCTGACAGAGTTGACGGACGCCCTGAGCAAGTAGCCGGCGTATCACTTCGATCGCTCGACGACCAGCAGGCCGCCTCCGTTTACATTTTCCAATACCTTATCGGCAATACCGATTGGTCGTTGGTTGCGGCCGACGAGGATGCCACCTGCTGTCACAATGGCGATCTCTTGGAAATCGGTTCCGATCGGTATTACGTACCTTACGATTTCGACCTTTCCGGTCTCGTCAATGCCAGCTATGCACGACCCGATCCTGCTCTTAATATTTCGAGAGTGACCCAGAGACGATATCGCGGCTATTGCATCTCTACTGATGCGTTAAAGGATGCTCTTGGCGCCATCAAGGCTCGACGAGTGGATATTCTGGACGTAATCAAGCGATTGCCCGGACTCTCTCAAAAGGAGAGTGCAGCGACGGTACGATATCTTGAAAGGTTCTATGACAAGGCAGTCGATACGGACAAAATTGTGCGCTCATTTGACCGCCTGTGCCTCTGAGGACGACTAGTTCCGTTCGTAGGTCTGGAAGTCGAATGCGAACTGATTCTTGTCACTCGCGTCGTGCGACTCGGAGCTAATCAACTCCCACTCATTCTCATCAATCGGCGGAAAGAACGCATCGCCATCGATCTCGGTGTGCACACGCGTTACGTGCAAGTGTTCCGCCTTAGACAAGAACAGGCCGTAAATCTGACTGCCACCGATAATCATGATCTCCGCAACGTCACCAGCGACTGCCAATGCTGCCGCCGGAGAGTCAACAACATCGCAACCCTCCGCTGAAAAACCCGACTGACGTGTAATGACAATGTTTTGTCGGCCGGGCAAAGCGCGGCCGATCGACTCCCAGGTAAGACGACCCATCACAATCGGTTTTCCCATCGTTAACGCCTTGAAGCGCTTGAGGTCGTCCGAGATTTTCCACGGCAACTCGCCTTGTACACCGATGACGTTGTTCGTCGTCGCGGCGACAATAATACTGATCATGATCGTTCCGCTCAGACCGCGACCGCGGCCTTGATGTGTGGATGGGATTCATAATTCAGAATTTCGAAGTCGTCGTACTGATAGTCGAAGATGCTATCGGGTCGACGCTTGATCCGCAGTTGCGGTAACGACAGGACATCGCGACTCAGTTGCTCATCCGCCTGCTCCAGATGATTTGAATACAGGTGGCAATCACCGCCCGTCCAGACGAAGTCACCGACCTCGAGATCTGCTTGTTGAGCCAGCATGTGAGTCAGCAGTGCGTAGGACGCGATGTTGAACGGCACGCCCAGAAATATATCGCAGCTTCGTTGATACAGCTGGCAGGACAATTTGCCGTCCGCGACGTAGAACTGAAACAGACAATGGCACGGTGGCAAAGCCATGTTCTCGATCTCTCCGACGTTCCACGCACTGAGCATGATGCGCCGCGAGTCTGGAGTCTCGCGAAGCTGTTGCATGATTTGGGAGATCTGATCGACGGTGCGACCATCCGGTGTCGGCCACTTGCGCCACTGCACGCCATAAACGGGGCCAAGATCACCGTTCTCGTCCGCCCAGTCGTCCCAGATCGATACGCCGTTGTCTTTGAGATACTTTATGTTGCTGTCGCCAGTCAGAAACCACAGCAACTCGTGAATGATCGAGCGTAGATGCAGTTTCTTGGTCGTTACGAGCGGGAACCCCTCGCTGAGATCAAAACGCAGCTGATGGCCGAACACGCTGATGGTGCCGGTGCCTGTCCGGTCGCCTTTTACGGTGCCGTTGTCGCGCACATGACGCATAAGATCGAGATACTGCTTCATGCGGGGCGCCGGTAGGCCAGAAACATCAGCGTCGCGCCGGCAATAATCATCGGCAGCGTCAGCACCTGCCCCATCGTCAACCAGTCCATTGCGAGGTAGCCGATGTGACTGTCGGGAACGCGAACGAACTCAACCG
>CAZMRZ010000008.1:29417-54877 GCA_964568835.1 uncultured Woeseiaceae bacterium
GCCGTCTCGCCAACCACCAGGCCAACAGAAACCCGATAACGTACATCAGTCCGTACCAGCGAACTTTGAGCGGTCCGAGCGCAAAAATGATCGGATCGATCTCAGGGTATGTCAGCATGAAATCCTGCCAGTCGTCGATATAAGACGCGTATCATAGTCAGTTTCCACAGTCCGTCATAGTGGCCGTCGCCACAGGAACACGATAAATGCCGAATCGCTTGTCCGCGGAGTCCAGTCCGTATCTGCAACAACACGCCGACAACCCTGTCGACTGGTTTCCCTGGGGCGATGAGGCTTTCGAGGAAGCCCGCAAGACGGGCAAACCGGTGCTGCTATCGGTCGGCTACTCCGCCTGCCACTGGTGCCACGTCATGGCTCATGAGTCCTTCGAGGATGAAGACATCGCGGCTGTGATGAATCGCCTGTTCGTGAATGTAAAGGTCGATCGCGAAGAGCGGCCCGACGTCGACAAGATCTATCAGACTGCACACCAGTTACTGACACAACGCGGCGGCGGCTGGCCGCTGACGATGTTTCTGGACGGAGAGAACCAGCGCCCCTTTTTCGGCGGCACCTACTTTCCGAACAAACCGCGTCACGGCATGCCGGCATTCGATGATCTACTCGAAAAGGTCGCCGCGTATTACACCGAGCAACGCGACGAGGTCCGGGCGCAAAGCAGCCAACTACTCGACGTCTTCAAGAAGATCGAACCATCGGGCAGCGATGAACCCGTCACATTCAGCGCTGAGCCACTGCAGCGCGCACGCGACACGTTCGCCGAGTCGTTTGACAGGGACTATGGCGGCTTCGGCTCCGCACCAAAGTTTCCACACGCGACGACCATCGATCGGCTGCTGCGCCACTGGCGGGCCAGCGCCAACGATGTGGAGCCCGATCTCGATGCTCTGCTGATGTCGACACTCACGCTGACGCGAATGGCCGATGGCGGACTCTTCGATCACGTCGGCGGCGGATTCTGCCGTTACTCGGTCGATCGTTTCTGGCAAATCCCTCACTTTGAGAAAATGCTGTACGACAACGGGCCGCTACTGGCGATGTATGCACAGGCAGCATTGGCCACGGGCGAAGCTGCGTTCAAGGACACGGCGAATGCCACAGCCGACTGGATGCTGGCCGACATGCAAGCTGCGAACGGCGGGTTCTTCTCAACACGCGACGCAGACTCCGAGGGCCACGAAGGTTTGTACTACCTCTGGACCCCGGAGCAGGTGAAGACATTACTCGGCGATGACTACGCCGTTTTTGCCAGCCGCTTTGGACTCAATCATGACGCGAATTTTGAGGGACAGTGGCACCTGACCGTACGTGAACCGATCGCGGATGATGATGCGCGCGAGGCAATCGAACGGTCGAAAAAGATTCTGCTGACCGAACGCGAAACGCGCATCGCGCCGGGTCGCGACGAAAAGCAGCTGACCTCCTGGAATGCTTTGGCGATCCGCGGTCTTGCGATTGCCGGACGCTCGCTTGACCGCCCGGAACTGACGAAGGCTGCGTCTGACGCTGTTGATTTCATTCGAGAAAACCTTCTTGTCGATGGCCGCCTGCTGGCGGCATACAAAGATGGTAAAGCACGCTTCCCAGCCTATCTTGACGACCACGCTTTCCTGCTCGATGCCCTGCTTGAGCTGCTGCAGTCGGACTGGCAAACACGGCATCTCGAATTCGCAATGCAGCTTGCCGATCTGATGCTCGAGCATTTTGAAGATACTGACCGGGGCGGCTTTTACTTTACCGCGAACGATCATGAAGCCTTGATTCACCGACCGAAGTCGCTGGCCGATGAAGCCGTGCCATCAGGGAACGGGGTTGCCGCATTTGCGCTGCAACGTCTAGGTTTCCTCCTCGGCGAGTCTGTCTATCTGGATGCCGCTGAACGAACACTCCAGGGCGCCTGGCGGGCGATGGATGAGTATCCGCACGGACACGTCACCTTGCTTACGGCGCTTGAAGAATTGCTGACACATCCGGAGATCATCGTCATTCGTGGCGAAACCGAGGAGATTGCTCGTTGGCGTGATTCAGCCGCGAAAGTCTATGCGCCTCGCCGCATGGTCTTCGCCATCGCATCCGATGAAAGCAAACTACCCGGCGCGTTGGCCGATCGAAAACCCGTCGATGAAGGATCGGTCGCTTACAAATGCGTGGGTACGCACTGCGAACTGCCAGTCACTACCTGGGAAGCGCTGGCGGCCGAGCTCAGCGAGACCACTGACTAATTCATCCAGCGTCGTGAATTCGCTGCAGCGCGTCCTTCCGGTATCGAACGTCCATGCTTTCCAGCGGTAATTCGATCGTTTGCTCGATGCGGTGACGCAGTTGTTGATAGGCGAGTTCGAATGCGGCCTCCCTGTCACCCGGCTCGGCATCGGCCGGATCCGGAATACCCCAGTGCGCCGTTACAGGGCTGCCATTCCAGACGGGACACGATTCACCGGCCGCGTTGTCGCAAACGGTCACTACAACGTCGATTGAAGGCGCGTCAGGACCGCTGAATTGATCCCACGATTTCGACGAAAGCCCTGTCGTCGCGTGACCGCTTTTCTGCAGTTGCTCGATTGCGCCCGGATTGACGGCGCCGGCCGGCTTGCTACCCGCGCTATATGCCTCAATCCTGCCCTGCCCGAGATCATTAAACAGAACCTCCGCCAAAATACTTCGACAGGAATTTCCAGTGCACAGAACCAGGACTTTCATGGTGGTTTAGTCAACCCCCGGCGGCATTTCCTGACTTCTTCGTCGCATTGCCGTACCGAGTTCATTGGAAACGAATAAATCCACCGGGCCATTCAGGCGAATTTGAAAAACGTGTTGAGTATCTTTTTCTTCCTTGAACCGCACGCAGTCCCAGGGAATCAGAAAGCGTCCGGGTTCTTTCTTCTCTGCCGGATCGGGGTAGATCAACCAGAACCCCTCTTCCTCTATCGCGGCATCGATCCGCGTCACCTCGACCGCGCCCAGAAATACGCCCTCGCCCTTAAATTGTATGGACGGCGGTTGTTGGTCGGTTTGATAGCGCTTGGCTATTTCTTTCCACACACCGACGTAGCGCGCTGGTTCAAACGTAAATACCGCGACCGCAACGAGGCCGAGTATCAGGAAGACTCCAAGTGGAGATGCGAGAAAATTCATAGTGCGGGACGTTATCACACGTTCGTGTACTTTCCGAAACAAGCAATGAAATGGTGGTTTCTGGAATTCGCAGGGTCGTTATGGAAACGTGAAAACGGCCCCGACGGGCATGGTCTGGAAGACCCGCGCTAAGCGCGTTAGTTTGACGCAATCAGCGCATTGCCCGAGGCAGGAACTACGGGTGCTGAATTCGCACCTCTGAAGACGACCGGTAAGGATTGCACGGACAGACCTGCGTTCCTTTGCACCGCAAAATGCAGGTGCGGTCCGCTGGTAAATCCGGTGTTCCCTGAATCTGCAATATATTGTCCGGCTCGAACGCGATCACCCGGTTTGACGCGAATCGAATTCCAGTTCAGGTGTGCGTAGAGCGAGAATGTTCCGTCATCGTGAAGAATCCGAACGATGTTCGCGGCCTGACCGTCTCGCGACAGGTTCAGTCCGCCGCGAAAATTATCGGCCGCGATGTCGAATACAACACCGTCACGCGCCGCGAGAATATCCGTCCCGATGGGCATCGCGATATCGACGGCATGCATGCTATCGATCGTCTTGTGGGTCATGGTATCCGGATACGCTTGCGTGATCGGGAAATACTGCCCCAGTGAGAAGGGAATTCGGTAGTTAGTGTCCGGCTGGTGCACTGCCGTGGGATCGCCTGCCATGTACTCAAAAAGGTATTCAACATTCGGAATATCGACCGACTCGAGAACATCCAGGGTCAGGAGCAACTGGTCGCTGCGCGGATTAATGACAAAGCGAAGTATCTGATCCGGATCGGGATACGACACGCCTGCAATTTCAGTAAACTCAAGTCGAACCTCGATGGGCGCGTGAAACTCATTGTGGGCAGTGAATTCGATTGTCTTTCCGTAGACGTTGTGGCCGATCGAGAACTCCGGTTCCACGAACGACGACTCCAAACTTCTTATTTCGACTTTCTGCTCTGAAGGCGGCTTGCGATCAGTGTAAATCCACTCATCGTTGTCGCCGCGATATTTGTACATCGTTTGCGAGTGGGCCAGTCCGGCAAGCAACAGGACGATCGCTGCAACTGGCAGCATTAGTCCTGCAGCATGTTTGGAACTACGACCCAAAGTCGGTGCGCCTCCAGCCGTTGTCCTTACGCCGGATCTCGTAAGCGGGCCAGTACTGGTTGTCGATCTTCAACGTGATGACCTCCGCCGTGCCGTTCCCCGTTACCGTCTTCAGTCGGACGGACTCACGATGCTGGATATCCTTAACAGCGTCGATGAACGCCTGCAGATTCGGCGTCGCCGTTTCATTGACTTCCACCACTCGGCGACCGGCCCACAATCCGTAACGCGTTGCCGGCGAGCCATAGCTGAAATACGCGACGTACACACCGTCGGTTGCGATGCCCCGTTGCGCCGCCATCGCACGATGTGGGTCCTGCAACAACGCACCCGCCCACGAAACGGCGCGATCAATACCGCGGCCACTCAAAGCCGCTGTTTCGATCGTCAAATCGAGAACCGAATCATTTCGCCACACCGTGACGACGACTTCCGGTTTTTGCACGGCGTTTTCGAGTGCGCGGTAGGAGGTCACAACCTCGCCATCAATCGCGAGCAACATGTCGCCATTCTTCAACAACCGGGCTGCCGCGGTATCCGCCACCAGCCTCCTAATACTCAGTGCTCTGCGGCGCAACGGATTGTTCTTTTCGAGTCGGGCAATCCAGTCTTCATCGACGCCCATTTTGCGAGCCGCGAACAGAGGCGCATACACGAACTCTGCTTCGAGCGAATAGAACGGCCTGCCCTCACGCACTATGTTGAGAAACTGCTGAATGACTTCACTGCCGACGCCGCGATTGAACTGGGCAGCCTCACCGCCGGATTGCAACACGAAGCTAGACCAGCTTGCCGAGACTCGACCTTTCTTATCAACAAGCACTCCATCGAAATCCGTGGGCGCGGTAACAAGATCGATACCCTCAATATTGGAATCACGGAATCGCAGCGTTCTCGACAACGGCAATACCAGCGGATCGACCGACGACACCGTGCTGTGCTGATGGACCAACTGATGATCACCCTTTATGCCGACCACCCAGACGTCGTCGCCCGGCTTGAGCGGGGTCGTGTTGAATTGAGCGTTTTTGACCGGCGTGTCGCCGATACTCTTGGGATCGTAGGAGACCATCGCGAAATTGTGTAGCGGATGTAGTTGTTCGATCTTGCCATCGACTTCAAGAGAGCCCGCAAAGGTGATTTTCACATCGCCTATCGCGATCGGCACCGTGTTGCGATCAACGACAACGTAGCCACGTTCCTTGTCGACAATCAATCCCGTGCCGTAGTAATGCCGGTCTGAAACGCCCGAGAGCGTATAGGGAAGATCGAAGGTCACGACGACGAGTGACGGCGCAATCGCTTTAACTCGCGGATCGGCATAATTATTCAGGCCGGTGCTGCCGACCTCGGCCGGTTCGGGTTCAGGGCCATCCGCCAACGATCGGCATGGCCACGAACCCGTCGTGTCATCCCGTGCGCATCGCCGCACCGGAAACCACACACGATTCATTTCCAATAAACGAACGATCGAATTCTGCGGGTTTTCCATGTTGACGTAACGAACCTTGGCACGTTCCCCATCGGCGAGTTCATCCAGAGCGGCTTCAAAATCGTCCAGATCGCTGACGGGTTCGCCATCCATTTCTATGATGACCGCACCACGAGGAATCGCTGCCTTGGACAGCAGGTATCCTGGATTGGCGACGTAAACGCCGCTCGCTTTTCGGTTGTAGTGGCGTGCCTGCTGATACGACAGCTTGTTGACGATTCCGTCACCAAATTCCAGATATTCTGCGGGCGTAATCGAGTGCAGATCATCGACTTGAATACTGTGAACGATTTTCTGGCCGCCCCGTTCAACTTCGATCTCTATTTCTTTTCCAACGTGACTATCGAGCACCGCTTCAAGCGGCACGAACTCCGTGATGAGTTCGCCATTGATCCTGATCAAAACATCACCGGGGGCCAGCTTTCCTGCCGCCGGAGAATAAGGAATCACCTGGCCAATCGTCAGCATGTTGGTCTGCTTGGCGTTCCTCAAACGTGCCTCACGTTCCGACTCCGGGCTCAGGCCAAGTCGCCTCAGTTCATCGAAAGCTTTGCTCTGGAAAGTCGTCTGCAAGGTTCCGCGTGACACGGGTGAGTCTGCGCGCAGTTCCTGCAGTGCTCGATCTACTCGATCCAGTGGCAGGAAGAAGCTACTGGCTGCGGAACTGTTGGCACCCGCATTCAGAGCGACTACTTCGCCATCGATATTGACCACGGGCGAGCCAGACGAGCCGCCGGAGGTGCCGGATGCTGCCTGAAAGTAAAAAGTATTGAAGTCGTTGTATTTGCCGCGACCGTAAACCGGGGCCTGGCGATCCAGTCGCGCTATGGTTCCGGCAAGAATGGACAGTTGCTCACCGGCATCGTTGCCGATAACGCGAATCTCTTTTCCGATGCCTGCGCCGTCCGGCACAAGAGGTAGCTCCGCCGGCTCAATGTACTGCAGATCTTTGGGGTCGTAACGAAAGAAACCGAAGTCGTGAACAGGGTCTCTATAAATAGGCGTCAGTCGGACTTCTTCGTTATTCCGAAAAACGGCCTCGGCGATGACGGGACCCGGTGTAACGACGTGTCGATTGGTCAGGATAATGCCCCGCTCCGCGTCGACGACAAAACCGGTCGCCTGCGACGAAGAATTCCACTCGGTGTCGAATGCACGGGTGCTGTCCACGCGTATCGAAACGACGCCGGAGGAGATTCGCTCCAGCGTTTCAGTCCATTCGGTATCTTCTGCGGCTGTGGCCGTCGTGCTTGCGAGGAGCAGCAGAGCTGCCGCCAGAGTCCTGACGTATGTCATAGTTTTCCTGATTGAGTGTCCGGGCCGATTACCCACCCGTACTAGTCAAGACTGTCTGGGCGTGCAGCGGTTCCCTATTTCAACAAAATCAAGCGCTCAGCGCGAATACCGATGTCACGTTTCGTCAGGTCGGTAGGCCAGATCGAGCTGCCGAGCTGCTTTGACGTCATCGAGACGTCGAATGGGCATCGTATAAGGCGCTTTCTTGAACTCGGTGCCCCCGGCTGCCGCGGTCGCAATTTCGATCATCGCGTTGACGAAGTTATCCAGCGTTTCCTTGCTCTCTGTCTCGGTCGGCTCGATCAGCAAACACTCCGGGACCAGCAATGGGAAATACGTGGTCGGTGCGTGAAAATTCTTATCGAGTAAGGCCTTGGCGAGATCCATCGCGGTCAGGTTGTAGGATTTGGCTTCGCGCTTCAGGGTCACGATGAACTCATGGCTTGCGCGACGCGTCGGAAACGCGAGTCGGAAACCTGCATCGCGTAATCGTGCGGCCAGATAGTTCGCGTTCAGCGTCGCGTACTCGGAAACACGCTCCATGCCATCGCGGCCAAGCATGCGCATATAGACATACGCTCGCAGCAGCACACCGGAGTTACCCATAAAGCCCGATAGACGGCCGATACTCTGTGGCAGATCATCTTCCGCCAGCCAACCGTAAACAGAAGCACCATCGACTTCTTCGCGACCAACGACGGGAATCGGCATGAATGGCAGCAAGCGATCATTCACGCCGACCGCGCCCGAACCGGGACCACCACCGCCGTGTGGTGTCGAAAATGTTTTGTGAAGATTCATGTGGATGACATCGAAATCCATGTCGCCTGGCCGTACCTTGCCGAGAATCGCGTTGAGATTCGCACCGTCGTAATACAGCAGGCCACCGGCGTCGTGGACCATGTCGGCAATGTCCTTGATATGGCGTTCAAACACACCCAGTGTTGACGGGTTGGTCAGCATTATCCCGGCCGTGTTCGGGCCGAGCACGCTTTTCAACGCCTCCATGTCGACGTCGCCATCCGGGCCCGTCGGTACTTCCTTGACGATGCAACCACACATGGTCGCAGTCGCCGGGTTAGTGCCATGCGCCGCGTCCGGGCAAATGATCTCATTTCGCGTGTGGTCGCCGCGTGCTTCATGGTAGGCCTTGATCATCGCCACACCGGCCAGCTCGCCCTGTGCACCCGCCATCGGGGTCAATGAGACGCCTATCATGCCGGTGACATCTTTGAGCATCTCTTGAAGCTCAAACATGCACTCAAGATATCCCTGACCGTGACTAACGGGACCCAGCGGATGACGACCTGCAAACTCCGGCAACAGCGCAAGCGCATTACACGCACGCGGGTTGTACTTCATCGTGCATGAGCCGAGCGGGTAAAACTGTGTGTCGATTGAAAAGTTCATTTGTGACAGCCGAGTAAAGTGCCGCACTGTCTGCAGCTCGGACGCTTCCGGTAAACGGGGTTTGTCCGTTCGCAACATCGACGCTGGAATCGAAGAAACTCCTGCTGTCGCTGTCGCCGGCGCCTGCGCAAACGCGCGACGCCCTGAACGTGATTTGTCGAATATCAGATTGCTATCCATCGGTTTACTCATCAATTTCTATTCCAAGCGCACGGAATGCCGCGCGGTAATCGGGTTCTGTGGTGATATCTTCAATGTGCTCGCGGTGCACAACAGTGTTGTTCTCGTCGAGCACGACCACGGCGCGAGAAAACATTCCTGCAAGCGGGCCGTCGACGATCTGTACGCCGTAGTTTTCGCCGAAACCTGCGTGACGAATTGCGGACAGACCAGCGACGTTGGTCAGTTCGTGCTCTTCCTGAAAGCGCTTGTGTGCGAATGGCAAGTCGTAGGACACCATCAGCATAGCGACTTCCTCAGCCTCGCCAGCCAGCCGATCAAACTCAATGACTGACTTCGCACAAACTTCGGTGTCGATGCTGACGAAAATATTCAGCACTTTGCGCACGCCCATCCAGTTCGCGAAAGATACGTTTTGCAAAGCTGTGTTGACGAGTGAAACATCTGGCGCATGGCTGCCAATAGTGGGTAGTTCACCGTGCGTTCGGTAACTCGCGTTGTTGTATTGGATTTTGGCCACTGGGTTCCCTCAGGCTTTGTCAGCAGCTATAACATCGGCAAATGCGGCGATGTACGCGTTGATGTCGGCTTCTGTTTTGGTCTCGGTCGCGCAGACCAGTAGTGCGTCCATACCGACAGTTGACGTCAAATCAAATCCGCCAAGAATGTCGCGCTCAGCGAGTGCCGCCAACAGCGGTGCAACCGGTCGGTCCAGCTTGAGTGCGACTTCGTGGAAGAACGGGCCCTCGTAGAGTCTCGATACGCCATCAATGGCGCAAAGACCATCCGCGAGCATCGCGGTATTGGCATGCGATGTATTAGCAACGTTCACGAGACCCTCGTAGCCCAGCAGCGACATGTAGATCGTCGCAGCGGTCACCATGAGACCCTGATTGGTGCAAATGTTCGACGTCGCTTTAGAGCGCCGAATATGTTGCTCGCGCGCCTGCAGAGTCAGTGCAAAACCCGGATTGTCTTCGAGGTCCGTCGTGCGGCCAACGATGCGTCCCGGCATCTGACGAACATGCTTTTGCTTGCAAGTCATAAAACCGAAATACGGTCCGCCGGATGACATCGGCACACCCAAAGGCTGGCCTTCACCGATCGCAATGTCCGCACCCGCTTCACCCCAATGCCCGGGTGCTTTGAGCAATGCCAGCGAGGTCGGATTGACGACACTGATCAACAAAGCGCCTTGCGCATGTGCCCAATCGGTCAGTCGGTCCACGTCATCGAGTGTGCCGGCGAATGACGGTTGCTGAATCACTACGGCCACAGGCTCGCGGCCTTCCGGCAGCTGATCAAAATCGACGTTGCCGCTCGCTGAATCCTCCGGCAGGCGCTCGAACGTCAAACCCTGCGCACCGGCAATCGCCGCGGCGACTTGTTCGTAAACCGGGTTCACACCCGGCGCCAGCAAGATGCGACCGGTCTTCACGCGACGGTTGGTTCGCACGGCCATGAGCGAAGCCTCTGCCAGTGCCGAAGCGCCGTCGTAGAGTGAGGCATTACTGACGTCGAGACCGGTGAGTTCGGTGATCATCGTCTGATACTCGTAGATCACCTGCAGCGTGCCCTGGCTGGCCTCGGCCTGGTATGGCGTATAGGCACTATAGAACTCGCCGCGTGTCGCGATGTCCCAGACGGCCGTCGGGATGTGGTGCTCGTATGCGCCAGCACCAATAAAGCACATCGGAGAACCATCCATTTTCGCGCGTTGGCGCATCAGGCGGGAGATTTCCATCTCGCTCATCGCATGGGGCACGTGTGGCAGATGTTCGATCATCAACTCAGGCGCTATCTCGTCAAACAAATCAGCGATGGAATCGACGCCGATTGCTGCGAGCATTTCGCGCGTGTCTTTTTCGGTATGTGGAATGAAAGGCATTAGTCGTCCAGATCGTCCAGGAACTGTTGATAGGCATCCGGCGTCATCAAGCTGCCTTCATCAATCGCATCAGCCGGTTTCAGGCGAACAATCCATCCGTCGCCGTACGCGTCCGAGTTAATTTTCTCAGGGTCGTCGGCCAAGTCTTCATTGACCGCAACCACATTGCCACTGATCGGTGCGTAAACATCCGACGCCGCTTTGACCGACTCGACGACAGCCATTTCGCCGCCCTCATCGACATCGGTCCCGGTTTCCGGCAACTCGACGTAAACCAGATCACCCAAGGACTTTTGAGCGTGGTCAGTAATGCCGATGGTCACAGAACCATCGTCTTCACGACGCAGCCACTCGTGCTCATCGGTGAATAAAAGATCTCCAGGTAACTCACTCATGGTGCCACTCCACTATAGGTCTATTCGAATTTGTCCGTTGCGAACGAACGGTGTTTTTACTATGCGAACGTTCAGCAGTTTACCTCTGACTTCGACCTGTGCTCGATCGTAGTCCCCCGCCGGCACGCGGGCCAACGCGATTGATTTCCCTATCGTCGGCGAGAAACCGCCGCTCGTGATTTCTCCTTCACCAACGCCCTCGACCACGACCTTCTGGTGATTTCGCAGAACCCCACGATCTTCCAATAGCAGACCGACGAAGCGCTGTCTGTCCGTAGATTCCCGCAGAGCCTGCAGTGGCCCACGACCAATGAAGTCTCGATCCGCCGGATCCCAGGCGATAGTCCAGTTGAGACCGGCTTCGAGCGGCGAAACGCCGTCGTCCATATCCGTACCGTAGAGGTTCATCGCGGCTTCCAGTCGTAAGGTGTCGCGAGCACCCAAACCGCAAGGTGCGACGCCAGCCGCGAGCAGACCATCCCAGACCGATGCGGCATCAGCGGCCGGCATGCAGATTTCCCAGCCGTCTTCGCCGGTGTATCCGGTACGTGCGATAAAGACATTGCCAGCCTGCAGGCCGTTAAAAGGCTTCAATGCCAGCGCAGCGTCGCGGTGCTCCGAATCGATGCAGGGTGCAGCGAGCTTTCGCGCATTCGGCCCCTGGACGGCGACCATGGCCAGTTCGGCGCGCTCCTCGACGGCAACATCGAACGCCGCCGCTTGTTCACGAATCCATGCCAGGTCTTTATCGCGAGTGGCCGCATTGACGATCAGACGGTAATCGGTGTCGCCCATGAAATAGATGATCAGATCGTCGATGACGCCGCCTTCCGCATTCAGCATGCAGGTGTACAGCGCCTTGCCATAGTCCTTGAGTTTGGCGACATCATTGGCGACCAGATACCGCAGGAATGCACGCACGCGTTCGCCGGACAGATCGACGATGGTCATGTGAGACACATCGAATACGCCCGCATTCTGGCGTACAGCGTGATGCTCTTCCTTCTGCGAACCGTAGTGCAGCGGCATGTCCCAGCCGCCGAAATCGACGATGCGAGCACCGGCCTCGTTATGCTTGTCGAAAAGTGGTGTCTTGGATCCCATCAGGTTTCATCTCTCAAAGTCAGCGAACAAAAAAAGGGCGGCAGACGCATCTGGTCTGCCGCCCCTCTGTCCTTTGCTACCTGAGAGATCAATGATTCCTTCGAATCACATACCCCTTCGGTGGGCCAGTTTGGCCGCTCTCCAGAGCTAATCAGCGTACTCGGTCCTTCTGCCTGAGCGTTTCCGGGCGTGTTGCGCCTTCGGCGCCTCGATTGAACGAGGTCTCTTCTGAGCACGCTATAGATTAGTTCTGGCATCATATCCAAGTGCAGGGCCGGTTGCCAGCGGCCGACGAGAAAGTGACAATGCCCGACCACCGAATCAGGGAATTCCGGCATGAAAATCACAAGAACGTTGATGACCGCACTGTTTGTATTCATGTCTGGAGCCGCGATGGCAGACGCCACCGACGATTTCGCCACCTTGCTGGACGAGCATTGGGAATGGCGGATGACCACGTCCCCTGTGTTTGCTTCCATGCTTGGCGACCGTCGATTCAACGATCAATGGGGCGACAATAGCCTCGAAGGCATCGAAAAGGAGCACCTGGAAACCCGCGATTTTCTGCGTCGCGTCTACGCGATTGACAAAGATTCACTGTCAGTGGATGACCAACTCAATCACGAACTTTTTCGACGTCAACTGCAGGAAGAAGTCGACGAACACCAGTTCAATGGCCATCTCATCCCGTTCACGCATCGCGGCGGTATCCAGAACCCGGAAAACATCACCAACCAATTGCGCCTGGTTACAGTCGAGGACTACGAAGACTGGCTGGCACGCGTGCAGAAACTTGACGACGTCATTGATGACAACATTGCGCTCGCCGAGGAGGGTCGCAAACGCGGCGTGATGGCGCCGAAGATTCTGATGCAGCGAATCCCCGACCAGTTGGCGTTGCAGGTCGTCGAATTTGCAAACGAAAGCCCACTGTTCAAAGCGTTCGAAGATATGCCCGAGTCCATCCCGGCCGCCGATCGCGAGCGATTGCGCTCAGCGGCAACCGATGCGCTCGAAGACGAGGTGCTGCCGGCCTACAGGAAACTGAATAAGTACTTCAACGAAAAATACTTTCCGGCCGCGCGTGACAGTATTGGCCTGTCCGCCTTGCCAAATGGCAAGGCCTGGTACGAACATCTGGCGCGCTCGTTTACGACCACGCGCATGACACCAGACGATATTCATCGGCTGGGGCTTGAGGAAGTG
This sequence comes from uncultured Woeseiaceae bacterium, assembly GCA_964568835.1. Taxonomy (GTDB): domain Bacteria; phylum Pseudomonadota; class Gammaproteobacteria; order Steroidobacterales; family Woeseiaceae; genus UBA1847. The sequence goes on from CAZMRZ010000008.1 coordinate 42,642, forward strand.
AAACGCATTCGAGGCGAGATGGAGGACGTCATATCTCAAGTGGGTTTCGAAGGCAGCTTCCAGGATTTTCTCGTTTTCCTCAGAACGGACCCTCAGTTCTACTACGACAATCCTGAAGATCTTTACGAGGCCTACCTCGCCACCAGCAAACGCATTGATCCGGAACTCGTAAAGCTGTTCGGCTTATTGCCGCGTATGCCCTACGGTGTGAAACCGATTCCCGATGCCGTTGCACCGGATACGACGACGGCCTATTACTCGGGCCCGGCTGCGGACGGCAGTCGTGCTGGCATTTACTGGGTCAATCTGTACCGGCCCGAAGTGCGGCCGAAGTATGAGATCGAGGTCCTGAGCGTCCACGAGGCGATGCCCGGCCATCACTTGCAAATCGCACTGCAGCAAGAGCTCGGCGACATGCCGATGTTCCGCCGCTTTGGCGGCTTTACAGCCTTTGTCGAGGGCTGGGGACTCTACAGCGAGCGCCTGGGCTACGACCTGGGGCTGTATGAGGATCCTTACTCACGCTTTGGACAGCTGACCTACGACATGTGGCGTGCGGTACGCCTCGTGGTTGATACGGGAATGCATTACAAGGGCTGGACGCGCCAGCAGGCCATCGACTTTTTCAAAGACAATGCGGCTAAAGCCGAGCACGACATCGTTAACGAGATCGATCGCTATCTGTTGATGCCGGGGCAAGCGCTCGCCTACAAGATTGGCCAACTGAAAATATTGGCTTTGCGTGATCGTGCACAACGACAACTCGGCGAAGACTTCGACATTCGTGCGTTCCATGACCACTTGCTCGGCGCGGGCTCTTTGCCGCTCGACCTCCTCGAGCAACGCATGGACGCATGGTTAGCAGCACAATGACCGACTAACCGTAGCCTTGCGGGCTTAGCTAGTCCGGCAGGTCGTAGTCATTGCGTTTCGCGATGTCGTCAGTGAAGTACTGCACGAACTCCCAGTCATTGCCGTCCGCATCGTAAAAGTAAACGCGTTTTCGATGCGGGTGGTTGTTTGGGTAGGTTGAATCACGGAAGCCCGCTGCGGTCAGACGCTCGTGCAGTGCATCGACGTCGTCAACCTCGTAGCCGAGGTGATTTACGCCCGGTTTACCATCGTATGGCGCCGACGTCTTGTCGCGCTTGTCGTTGGTTTCATTGAGTGCGATGTAGGTATCGTCAGTTCCAATATGCATCCAGCGCTTGCCGTCTCTGGCGCTTTCACTGCGGACTTCAAAGTCCGGAAAGGCTGTCTGCAGAAAGCGGACCGCATCGTCGAAATGACGTACGTGCAAATTTGCGTGTTCCATTCGAATTGTCATGATGTTCTCCTTTTGCTTACCAACAGTCTGCTCATCTTCTGATGATTTACCAACCTAATTGCTATTTAACTAGCAGATTGCTAGTTTGCGAGCATGACTGACATCAACAGAAACCTCGCTGATAACATCCGCCGACTTCGGGAGTCTCGCAGCCTGTCGCAACAGCAAATCGCGAAACTCTCGGGAATCCCCCGCCCTACCTGGGCAAGCCTTGAGACAGGAACCGCCAATCCGACGCTCGCTGTGTTGAACAAAGCAGCAAATGCTTTGAATATTTCGATTGAAGAACTGGTTGGACCACCGCGTAGCGAATTCAAGTTCATCCCCGCAGCGAAGGTTCGAGAGCGTAAGCGTCAGGGAGCCAAAGTTCGGCCTTTAGTCGCTGAGACCATTGCTGGACTGGAGATTACTCGCACGGAACTTGAGGCGGGTGGACGCATGATCGGTGTTCCTCACAAGGAAGGTACACGTGAGTATTTGACCTGCGAACGCGGGCAAGTCGAGCTCGTCGCGGCTGGCAAGCATCATTTGTTGAATGAAGGCGACATGCTGGTCTTCCGCGGTGACCAGCGACACTCGTATATCAACCCCGACAAGCGGCGCATTTCGATTTCAGTTTCGGTTGTCTGCTTCGCGAGCTAGAGATCCATGACCATATACCGGCTGAACGGATCGCAGCAGGAAAGCGGCGATCGCAGGACCCTTCAGATCGTCTTCAACAATACGCACGCTTACGCTGGAAACTCTCGCTTCGCGATTGTCGCGCGCTGCTCAGGACTTGCCGGTGCATCGAAAATATCGTCGATCCGTCCGATTCGTTTGGTCAGTCCGGTGCAATTCGCGATTTGAATATTCAGTCCGGGCCTCGCGTTCATTTCGAGAATCAAGGGACCCAGGTCTTTATCAATAACCATATCAACGCCGAGGTAGCCCAGACCCGTTACTTCGTAGCCACGAGCGGAGGACTCCAGGATGAAATCCCACTGCGGTATCTCGAGGCCAGCGACCAGCGCGCCAGTATCCGGATGCTCATCGACGAGCACGTCGTCCAATACACCTCGCAGGGTTTTGCCGGTACTCATATCGACACCGGCACCAACCGCGCCCTGATGCAGGTTTGCCTTGCCATCCGAGGCCCGGGTCGGCAAGCGCACCATCGCCATGATCGGGTATCCGCGATAAACGATCACACGGATATCCGGCACGCCCTGATAGCTTACTTCGGCGAACGTCGGATCAAAGTGCACGCAGTATTCGATGAGCGCCTTGTCGCGGTTGCCGCTCAAGCTGTATTGACCACCGACAATATTCGATATGTGGTGGTGAATCTCGCCTTCGGAAATCAACATGCCGCTGCTCAGCCGAAAACTGTCGCGCTTACGTTGGCTACGCCCCGTAACCACGAGAATTCCGTCGCCGCCACTGCCTTGTGCCGGCTTGATCACGAAACTCTCTTTGTCAGCCACCATCTCGGCGAAATGCCGGACCTCAGCCTGGTGAACGATGACGCCGTACAGCTCTGGCACCGCCATTCCCGCTGCCAGCGCAAGGTCTTTGGTTAGCACTTTGTCGTCGACACGCGGATAGAAACGTCGCGGATTCAGACGCATGATGAAATCGGCATTGCGCTCGTTGAGCCCGAGCAAGCCGATCTCACTGAGTTGTGTGGCCGTAGAAAACATTATCTTTTTGCGAGCTCTTTAAAGCGTCGCAACTCGGTCAGACGATAGCCAGTGTAGCGTCCTGCTAACAAGACGATGGCAAGAATGACCAGCAGCAATTCCGGGAATGTGAATATCAGATGCTCCAGCCACGCCAAGCCCATGAACGTGTAAGCGGCGACAGCGACAACCAGGCTTCCGAGGCCTCCTCGAATAGCATCTGCAGCGCCTCGCTCTTCCCAAACGACGGACATACGCTCGATCGTCATGGCAATGATGACCATGGGGAACAGCGCGACTGACAGCCCCATCTCCATCCCCATTCGATGCGATGTCATGCTGATAAACAACATGAGGATCACAACAACAATGAGGACGGCACTCAGCCTCGGCACCAACAAAAGCCGTAATCGATCCAGCAAGAACCGAATCGTAAGGCCGAGCGTAACCAACAAGGTAAACAGGATCAGGCCCCAGAACAGCTTAGTCTCTCGAAATGCGAGCGCGATCAACACGGGCATGAATGTGCCGAAGGCATCGATGCCAACGATGTTGCGCATGAAGACCATGACCAACGCGCCAATCGGAATCATCAGCAACACGCCGTAGACGGCCTGCGTCCGGATCGGCAAGCTGTAAAGCGAAAAGTCGACGGCGCTGGTACCTTGCTGAGCGGCTTGTGTTTCGGCAATGTCGACCGCATCCAGGTGGTTTTCCTGGATCGCGAAGTCGACCGCAACATTACTGCCACCTTCGACATTGACCAGTGGTTCGTTACCGCGCCACCAGACCAGAAAACGGTCAGGCAGGCTCTCCTCGCCCGTTGCGGGATTGAAATACAACCAGTTATCGCCGTCGTGAACTTCGAGCCACGAAACGAACTCGGCACTGCGTTGTCGCCCTGCCAGAGGGAACCCGTGCACCATACGCGCCGGTATGCGCGCGGATGCCAACAACAGCGACACGACATCGACGAAATCGGAGTTGCTTGAAACATCGGAAAGCAGCAGCTCGACATTGGGATCCGGCGAGCGATCATTCATGCGGCGCAATAATTCCGTCGTAAATGATGCGGTGTCTGCGGAATGATCGCGAACGTCGTCGACGAGAACGTCAACAGCGGTTTTCATTGGTTCGTTAATCACCGGCATTGGCGGAAACGGTGGCGTCGTATCTGACTCGTCGACATTGTCATCTTCGTAGACGGAGATACGGTAGTAAATCGTCTGCTCGCCGTCAGCACGACGTATCGCCCACTGTGCTTCACGGCCGCCGCTACCGTAGTTCAGGCTGAAGCCGTAGCCACGCGATACTGAATTCTCGTTCAGCATGCGGAACCCTGGCGTCAACGTCGGCACGTGCAGTTGCACTTTGATGGAGCCGGGTCCGCTGTCAAAACTCACGGCTGACTCGATCGTCCAGACCGGCGTTTCCTGGTTTTCGCTCACAGGAAAACCGAGTACCTGCCATTTGTAGAAAAAGACGGACAGCCCTATGACCGTCAGCAATGCTGCCAACACGTATACGTATCGCTGTGTCATTGTTTCCCCTGCGGGCGTTACTTGACGCCCAGCGCGACCTTGACGGCGCGTTCTCTGATCGGCCCACTGCGATTAAACAGCTGCATGCCAGCCAATCGAATTTCCCCTATAAGCGTTGAGTCTGTCGCAAACAGGCTGTTGAGGCCAGTCATGAAGTGCAACATTGTTAAATTGGCGCCCTTGCGGGCACGCTCATATCGACGCAACACAGGGCGATCGCCGGGATACAGGCCGTTTTCTATGGACGCCGCAATAAGCTCGGCGAGTTCGGCCGCGTCTTGCAAACCGAGGTTCGCGCCCTGCCCGGCCAGTGGATGAATTGCGTGCGCAGCATCACCGATCAATGCGACGCCTTGCCGAACGTAATCATCGACGTGTTGCGCCTGCAGCGGAAACGCACCTTTTGGACCGGCCACCGTGAGCTTACCCAGAACACCATCCGAGGCGTCGGTCAGCAAAATTCCCAGCTCCTCATCCGACACCTCTAAAGCGTATTTCGCCAGCTCCGGGGTCGTGGACCACACAACGGAAATCCGCCCGTCCGCCAACGGCAGCATGCCAAGCGGACCCGCACGCAAGAATCGCTGGTTCGCCGTCGCGTCGTGTTCGCGCTCGGGCGTCAGATGCGTGACAACAGCCGTTTGCTCGTACGGCCATTTCTTCGTTTTGATGCCCGCCAGATCACGCACGAACGATCGCGCGCCGTCGGCACCAACGACCAGATCAGCGTCCGGCAGAGACTCGATTCTCGTTTCGAACTGCAGCGAGACATTACATTCATCGAGCACCTTCAGCAGGGCATCCCGAATAAGAACGTTTTCGACAATGAAGCCCAACTGCGGAATGGCAAACTCGGCCGCAGAAAAACACAAGGCCGAAGCGCTTTGTGGCCGGTCGTTTTCGTCCCACACACGCATCGTCGAATAGGGAGAAACTCGAGCATCCCGAATGGCAGACCAGCTGCCGACAGAATCCAACAGCTCGGCCGACCCGTTCGCGATCGCCGACACCCGGAGCGATATGTCCTCCAGCGGAGAAAACTTCGGTCGCGGGGCCGCGTCTATGACGCTAATTTCAAGTGCGTCCGACTGGCGACCCTTCGCCAGGAGGGCCGCAAGAGTCAGCCCGGTGATTCCGCCGCCGACTATGACAATACGAAACTGCCCTTTCATCGTATTGGCACGCCGCGCGACAGGCGTGGCAAATCACCGGCGAGTCCCATCGTATGTTTGGCAAAAATTGGTCTGACACCCGGTATGAGATCGAAACCGATCATGCCGATATTGCGAAGGGTCCGCAGTCCTGGACGAGTGCTACCAAACAAACGTACAAGATTATCGGTGAAATGCACCAGCTTCTTCTGGTCGGAACGACGCCATTGTGCATAGCGATCCAGTAAGGCGGCGCTACCGGAGTCAGAGCCCTGCTTGCAGGCGTCCGCAATGCAATCACACAATGCAGCAACGTCCCGCATACCGAGATTGAAGCCCTGCGCCGAAACCGGGTGCAAGCCATGCGCCGAGTTGCCGATAAGAACGCTTCTGGTCGCGGTTAGACGCACAGCCTTGCTGAGTATCAATGGATAGGCTGCCCGTTTTCCTACGCGCGAAAATCTCCCGAGACGGAATCCGAATTGCGCCTGAATCTCTGCCAGAAACTCGTCATCACCGAGTTCCAGTACGCGATTCGCATCGTCCTCCGCGACAGTCCAGACGAATCCCGCACGTCCGTCCGCGACCGGCAAAATAGCCAACGGTCCTTGTGGGGTAAATCGCTCGAAGGCGCGATTATCGAGTGGTTTCTCTGGCAAAAGATTGCCGATGACGGCTCGCTGCGCGTATTCGCGCTTCTGCGCCGAAATACCCATCATTTCGCGAACCGATGAATTGGCGCCATCGGCGGCGACGAGCAGCTGACAGGTCAGCGTTTTCTCGCCATCATCGCTACTCAGTTTCGCGGTGGCCTGCTCCGGTCCAAGATCGATACTTTCGATGCGCGCGGGGCAAAAAATATCGACGCCGTCGGCTGCATCCAGGCTCGACTGCAGCACCTTGCCGAGAACTCGGTTGATAACGACATAACCGAGCGCCTCAACACCTTGCTCTGCCGCGTCGATATGCGAAAACCCGAATCGGCCCTTATCCGACACGTGAATTTTAGAAATAGGTGTCGACGCTGCGACAACGTCGTCCCAAAGACCCATCGCTTCAAACATCCGCTGCGTGCTACGCGACAACGCCGTCGATCGATCGTCAAAACTGGGCTGTTGTTCGCTCTTGCGGGCGATGGCCTCGACCACGGCGACGCGCAACCCCAGCGGCGCCAGAGCAAGCGCGAGGCTCGTTCCGATCATGCCGCCACCGGCAATGACAATGTCGTAGTTGGTCGAGGTGTCGCTCATTGATTACGCACTGTTCATCAGGGATTCGATGTCGTCCGGATCTTTAACGAGACCTTTAGTCAACACATCGGGTCCTTTTTTGGTCACCGCAACATCGTCCTCGATTCGAATGCCCATATTGCGGAACTTCTTCGGGATCTTGCGGCTGTTGCCGATATAGATACCCGGCTCGACCGTCGTGACCATGCCGGTTTCGAGCATGCGCCATTCATCACCGACTTTGTAATCGCCGACATCATGCACATCCATACCGATCCAGTGACCGGTACGATGCATGTAAAACGGCTTGTAGGCCTCATCCTTGATCAGCCGTGGCAATGATCCTTCCAGCACGCCGAGCTTCTTCAGTCCCTTGGTAATGGTTCGTACCGCCGCATCGTGTGGCTCGTTCCAGTGATTCCCGACCACGGTTTTTTCGATCGCTGCGTACTGCGCCTCGAGAACAATTTCGTACACCGCACGCTGTTCGGGACTGAAGCGACCGTTCACCGGGAATGTGCGTGTGATATCCGAGGCGTAATAATCGAGTTCGCAACCAGCATCGATCAACAGCAGATCGCCGTCTTTCAACGGCGCGGCGTTCTCGACGTAGTGCAGGATGCACGCGTTCTTACCACCACCCACGATGGGACTATAAGAATGGGAAGCATCATTCTGTCGGTACTCATGAATGAATTCGGCCTCAACTTCGTATTCGAACATTCCCGGCCGTGTCACCTTCATTGCGCGCTTGTGCGCCTCAACAGCCACCTTGGCCGATTTTCGCATCGCCGAAATCTCACCGCGACTCTTGTACAGACGCATGTCGTGCAGGAGGTGATCGAGGGCGACAAACTCCTGCGGCGTATGGACGCCTCGGCCCAGTTGTGCGCGAAGCGTGTTCACCCATTCAGCAACGCGAGCATCGAACTCCGAGTACAAACCCATCGTGTAGTAGACCCGGCTGCACGTCTCCATGATGCCCGGCAATATGTCGTCGAGATCCTCTATGGGAAATGCGTCATCGGCACCGTACATCTCTTTTGCGCCAGCCTGACCCGCGCGCAATCCGTCCCACTGCTCGCGCTTGGGGTCTTTTTCGCGGCAGAACAACAAATACTCACCGTTCGCCCGGCCAGGCACCAACACCGCAACGGCCTCAGGCTCCGCGAAACCGGTCATATAATAGAAGTCGCTGTCCTGACGGTAACGGTACTCAACGTCGCGACTGAACGTTCTCACGGGCGCAGACGGCAATATTGCGATGCCGCCCGGTCCCACCATTCGCATTAACTGCCGACGACGCTTTTCAAATTCTTTACTGTTCATTTGGACTCACTTTTCACATTTCGGATGTCAGCCAGTTCCTCGTAGCACAATTGTGCCGCTACCCGCAGATATTCGACGAGTTCGACATAGGCGGACTCGTTGTCTTCGTCATCCGTGGACGAATCCAGCCCCGCCCGGGTTATCTGCAACATATCCCTGATGATATCCGACAAGGGCTCAGCCCCCAGCCGCTCTTTCAGCGCGTCACTGTGTTTCGCGGAGACCAGGCCGTGCAGAAATCCCTCGCTCCAGTGCGCCAGCGCGATTGTTCGAACCGAAACATCGTCATCGTCATCCGGCAGCAACGGTTCGAACTCCGACAAGCGCTCCGAGAGCTGCCAGAATGTCGACTGATACAAGGTGTCCAGATGCTTCTGGCACTCCGCGCGCAAGACATTGCTTTCATCCACGCCCTCGAGCACTTGCAGCAGCCAATCCGGCCCGGCCGGCGCTCCCGCGATCGCGAGTCGACCGGTCAGGAGACCATGCGTTTGCGCAGCTCCCCAGCTCGCACCGCAGCTTTTGAGTGATTCTTCGAGATTATCGTGCCCGACTTTTTCATCCATCCGGATGCCAACCTTGTCAATTCCACCAATCCCTTATGATCCCACGGACCGACCTTTCTGACTACGTCGGTGAGCCTTCTAATTACGCGACGATTGATTCTGCCGAGTGGCGTGATTATATTGGCAGCATGGCTGACAACATCAACTCTACTTTCGAGCACGAACTGAAACGACTGGAAAAGCGCGTCGACGCATTGGTGGGAGTATGCGACCAATTGCAGGACGAAAATCGCTCGCTAAAACAGCGCCAGGATGTGCTGACGTCCGAACGGGCCAATCTACTGCAGAAAAACGAGCAGGTTCGCGCTCGTGTTGAGGCGATGATTGGTCGACTGAAAGCAATGGAACAAGGCTCATGAATCAACAGCAAGGAGTACGCTGAATGACCGAACAGAATGCCCAGGTAAGCGTGAGAATTCTGGACAAGGAATACCAGGTGGCTTGCCCCGCCCATGAGCGGACCAATTTGCTCGACTCTGCCGAAATCTTAAACAACAAGATGCGTGAAATTCGCGACTCCGGCCGAATTGTCGGCCTCGACCGCATTGCGGTTATGGCGGCTTTGAATATGGCGAACGATTTGATCCAGGCAAACGCCCGCGATCAAGAGCTTGAGGGCGGAATCAGCAATCGGCTGAAAATAATCTCCGATCGAGTCGATAGCGTATTGGGCGGATCTCAACAGCTCGATTTGTAGTCTTTCTTTCTTTTAGTCGTATCGAATTTCAGATACGCGTAGAATTCAGTTTGGCGTCTCCTGCGGTGTTCGATACCGACCTGGATCCTCCCGACCCTAAATATCCACTTCGGGGTCGCTGCCTGTCGGTTGCATGTGTGCAAAACCGTTTCGACGGTTAGCCTGTTACAACCACGGTTGACCCCACCTTTAGCTCCGGTTCGAGAGCGAAGGTCTGTGACGGCACAGGCGGGAGGCGCCTCCTCTTTGACAACACTGTTGAGTGATCAACGCGATGAATAAACTTCGTTCGAAAGCGTTACGTGCGCGACGCCAAATGAACGTCGATGAGCGCGCTTTTGCGTCGAAATCTATTTGCGACAAGGTGACACGTTCTCGCGAATTTTTGTCTGCAAAACTTGTTGCCTGCTACTTGCCGATGCCCGACGAAGTTGACACGCGATTGGTGATTGAGCGCGGCTGGCGCGCAAATAAGCGCATTTTTGTTCCAATAACACGGCGAAACGGCGAAATGTTTTTTCGCGAAATCCGACCCGATACGACGCTGATTAGAAACTCGATGTTGATTTGGGAGCCTGATACCGGCGATCTAATTTCACCTCGTGCACTGCAACTAGTCGTAACACCGACGGTGGTATTCGATCGTGCGAATCATCGAATTGGTATGGGTGGTGGTTACTACGATCGCTGTTTTTCGTTCCTGAAACACCGCAACTCGTGGCTAAAACCGAAGCTCGTCGGCGTCGCGTTTAATTGCCAGGAAGTTGCGCGAATATCACCAAACACTTGGGATATACGGCTTTATCGGACTATTAGCGAAGCAAAATAGCGGAACAATGCGAGTCCTAAGCAGCGCGCACGAAAAAACAATCCAAATTTTCACGTTTACGCACGCCAAAAGTTTGTGAACTTGGTTTCGGGCTGCAACATTTCCGAACTTCGACTGCGAAGTGGATTTGTTTTTTGTTGATTCGATCGAAAAACTTTTTTCGTCTTCCTCGTCACTTTGCTCCAGCGATTTTTCTGTTCGTCGTTGCACGCCTGTCACTTGCTGGTGTTTTTTATCTCGTTGTATATACTCAGCTCCGGGTACCCGACACGGAGAAAAGCATGGCTACCAAGAAGAAGTCTCGTAAAAAAGCTTCGAAGCGCAAAGTCGCGAAGAAGCGGAAAGTAACAGCAAAGAAAAGAGCTGCACCTAAGAAACGTGTAGCGAAGAGAAAAGTTGCCAAGAAAAAGGCAAAGAAAAAAGTAACGAAGAGAAAGACGAAGAAAAAAGTAGCAAAACGTAAGACGAAGAAAAAGGCGACAAAGCGTAAAGCGAAGAAGAAAGTAGCGAAACGCAAAACAAAGAAAAAGGCTAAAAAGAAAGTAGCAAAACGTAAGACTAAGAAGAAGACTAAACGCAAAGCTAAAAAGAAGACGGCTAAGCGTAAAACCAAGAAAAAAGCGAAGAAAAAAGTAGCGAAACGTAAGACTAAGAAGAAGGCTAAACGCAAAGCCAAAAAGAAGACGGCTAAGCGCAAAACCAAGAAAAAGGCGACAAAGCGTAAAGCGAAGAAGAAAGTAGCGAAGCGCAAAACGAAGAAGAAAGCTACAAAGCGGAAAGCCAAGAAGAAAAAGGCGACCCGCAGAAAGAGAAGGTAGCTGACTGACCGCTTGGAAGAGCCTTCTTCCACGCAAAGTAAAAGAGCCCGCGCATGCGGGCTCTTTTCATTTACGCCGAAATCTCTATAGTACGCAGCTATGGACGCATCTGATAAGAAACGCAACGCAGCGAAAGCGGCGATAGAGTTTATCGAACCCGGTATGTCACTCGGTGTGGGCACCGGATCTACCGTCAATTTCCTGATCGAAATGCTGCCGGAGATACGCGACAAAATCGATCGCGTTGTCTCAAGCTCAAAAGCATCCACAGCGTTACTGAAAGAGAACGGGTTCGAAGTATTGACCTTGAACGAGGTCGGTGATTTCGACATCTATATCGACGGCGCTGACGAGAGCAACAAACGGCTGCAACTCATCAAGGGTGGTGGTGGCGCGCTGACTCGGGAGAAGGTGTTGGCAGCCGCGGCGCGACGCTTCGTTTGCATTGTCGATGATGTGAAGCTGGTTGGAATGCTTGGCAGCTTTCCGCTGCCTATCGAAGTCTTGCCAATGGCGCAGGAATTAGTCGCGCGTGGGATTTTGAAAATGCGCGGTCAACCAATATGGCGAGAAGGCTTCGTCACAGATAACGGCAATCACATTCTCGACATTCATGACCTGCAGATTTCAAACCCGTTGGAAATGGAAGCCAGAATCAACCGTATTCCTGGCGTAGTTACCGTCGGCATATTTGCGCATCGCCCTGCCGATATTCTCCTCATTGGTGGAGATGAGGGTGTTCGCGAGATGCGCAACTAACACGCGAAGATGGTCTCTGCACCTGCTCGATGGCACCATGTAAGAGGAGTTATTGTGGTCCGACCTTCAAATTTTACTTCAATCTTCTCCACCCTGGCAGCTCCCTGCCGGTTGGTTGTTCGTGCGCTAGTCACTTGTATCGCGAGCATAATCTTATCGCTACCCGCGCTCGGCAGCCCGGCGACTTTAGACGCCTGCGCTGAATGTCATGGGACGGACGGCATGGGCCAGGGCAATCCGATGGTTCCTGTAATAGCGGGTATGCCGGCTGAACATATCGAAGAGGCAATTTTCGCTTACGTGGATGGGGCGAGGCAGTGTGTCAGAGA
>CAZMRZ010000009.1:0-30517 GCA_964568835.1 uncultured Woeseiaceae bacterium
CACGCAATCCGCAATCTCCGTGCGGACCCGCCCGACCAACCGATTTCGGTTGGTCGGGTTTTTATTGCCCGCCAATCACGTTGTTTCGCTAACATTGTTGGTCGGGTTCGTTTGAAGGCCAAGCTATGTCTGCTCCCTTAGATAACATTCGCGTACTGGATATGAGCCGCATTCTGGCCGGTCCCTGGGCGGGTCAGCTATTGGGTGATTACGGCGCGGACGTTGTCAAAATTGAACGACCCGGCGAGGGCGACGACACACGGCATTGGGGTCCTCCCTGGCTCAACGGGCAGGAAGGCGAATCGGCCTATTATCTTGCGGCCAATAGAAACAAGCGCTCTGTCACCGTCAATATCGCAGTCGAGGCTGGTCAGAACCTGATCAAAGAGTTAGCGCAGCACGCTGATGTTCTGCTGGAAAACTACAAGGTTGGGACGCTATCGCGTTATGGGTTGGGGCCGGCCGACTTGCTGGACTTGAATCCTCGCCTGATCTACTGCTCAGTATCGGCATTTGGCCAAACAGGCTCGCGGGCACGAGAGCCGGGTTACGATGCGATGATACAAGCATCGGCTGGATTGATGAGCATAACAGGGCCGTCCGAGGACGAGGGTGGTGGCCCGCAGAAAGTGGGCGTCGCGATCAGTGACATTATGGCGGGAATGTACGCGACAACAGCGATTCTGGCGGCGTTGAATGCACGACAGGCAAGCGGCTGCGGTCAGCACATCGATGTCCCTCTATACGACAGTCAGGTGGCGTGGCTGGCCAATCAAAACATGAATTTCCTCGTTGGCGGTGAGGTACCCAGACGAATGGGGACGGCGCACCCCAATCTGGTGCCGTATCAGACGTTCGCGACTCGAGATGGCCATCTGACGCTGACAGTCGGCAACGACCGGCAATTTGCCAGCTGCTGCTCGGCGCTTGATCTGGAAACGCTGGCTAAGGACTCTCGCTTCAGCACAATGAGCGATCGAATTGATAACCGGGGTAGTCTGATTCCATTGCTCGAGCGAAAGCTCAAAGAGCGAGATACAGGCGACTGGTTGGCCGCGCTGAGCTCGCAGGGTGTTCCGGCCGGTCCTGTTAATGACATTGGCGAGGTATTGACGAATGACCATGCCAAAGAACGCAATCTGGTGCGTTATCTGACGAACGGCGCCGATCAAACGGTCCCAACGGTGTCGAACCCGGTTGTCTTTGAAGATACGCCTGTTTGCTACGATAAAGCGCCGCCGCTTCTGGGTGAACATACAAAAGAGGTACTGCGAGAATGGTTGGGTTACTCTGACGCGAAAATCCAGTCACTCTCTCAGGACGACGCTATTTAGCCGGACCGTTATGCGAATCGAAAGCAGCAAAGTACTCCAGGACGTTCGCTATGAAATACGCGGACAACTCTCAAATCACGCGCTCGAGCTCGAGAAGCGTGGCTATGAAATCATATCCCTGAATATAGGCAACCCGGGGCTGTTCGGATTTCGAACGCCGGAAACAATGCGTCTGGCAATGATTGAGAACCTGGGCCAGGCCGAACCCTATTGTCATCAAAAAGGTATCTTCCCAGCTCGCGAAGCGATCGTGATGCAACAACAAAATCGTGGCATCGAGGGCGTCACGGCTGATGAGGTGTTCATTGGTAACGGCGTTAGCGAACTGATCGACTTGTCCTTGCGCGCTTTGTTGAATCCGGGCGACGAAGTCCTGGTGCCAAGCCCGGATTATCCCTTGTGGAGCGCGGCCGTCGCGCTAAACGGCGGTACGGCTGTCCATTACCCCTGTGACAAGGACAATGCTTTCCTTCCTGATCTCGAAAAGATGGAAAGCCTGATCACGAAAAGTACAAGGGCCATCGTTGTAATCAATCCGAACAATCCGACCGGAGCCGTCTACGATCGCGAGACGCTGGAACGAATTGTGAGTATCGCGACAAAGCACGGCCTGGTTCTGATGTCGGACGAGATATACGACCAAATGGTCTACGACGACGCCGAGTTCATTCCAATGGCGACGCTGGTAACGGACACGGTCTGCCTGACATTTTCCGGACTCTCGAAAATATATCGCGCCTGCGGATATCGAGTCGGGTGGGCGATTTTCAGCGGCGACCTCGATCGAGCGACTGACTACATACACGGTATGGAACTGCTCTCCGCATTGCGCCTTTGCAGCAACGTGCCGGGCCAATGGGCCGTGCAGACCGCGCTCGGAGGCTTCCAGAGCATCAACCATCTCGTTGCGCCGGGCGGTCGTCTGTATCAGTCGAGGCAAGCGGTGATCGATAGAGTGGCCGAGAGTAAGTACCTACATCTGGAGCGGCCCATGGGGGCCATGTACGCGTTTCTGCGCCTCGACGAGCGTTTCGCCGGCAAGTTGGATGATGAGGCCTTCGCGTTGGAGCTACTGGAGCGTTATCACGTGCTGGTCGCACCCGGTAGCAGCTTTAATACGCCGTATTCGGATCACTTTCGAATCACAACGCTTCCCGATACGGAAACGCTTGATATCGTATTTGACCGAATTGATGAATGCCTACAGCAGTACTGTTAAACGATGTATGACTGGTTACCCGATTCGCTCGCCAATTCCGGGACGGTAGTCACCGCCAATCGGCGCCTCGCGCGAATACTCTCGGACGAATACGCGAACCGGCAATTGGCTGCGGGAAAAAAGGCATGGTCCAGCCCGGCTATTTTCGCGTGGCAGGACTGGCTGGTCGAGCTCTCCAACAATGCTCTCGAGCAGGAGCAGCTGCCAACTCGAATTAATGCACATCAAAGCCAGGTACTTTGGGAGCGCTGCCTTCTGAAGGAAATTGACGACTCCGAGACGAGTATCACGTCCCTCGTCAGGCTTTCCCGAGAAACAAGACAGCGATTGGCCGACTGGCAGGTTTCGATTGGCGAGGTCGCGCGGATGGCGCAGAGCGACGACCATCGAGTGTTTGCGTCCGTGTCAGGACGCTTTCTCGGCCTGCTTGAGCGTGAAAACTGGGTTGACGATGCGGGTTTGGCCGAATTCGTTCTGTCTTTGATCGTCGAACAAAAAATCCTGCTGTCGGGTCGCTACACCTTCGCGGGCTTCGAGCGACAGCGCCCGATACTGAAATCCTTGCAGGAAGCTATGACTGCGGCTGGCGTCGAAGTCTGCGCATTGCCGAACCCGGACGCTCAGGGTGAATGTATCCTTGGTCAGTTCGAGACCACTGCCGCAGAATTGCGTGCGGCCGGTGCATGGGCACGCGAACGACTCGAAAAACACCCGGAAGCAAGAATTGCAATCATCGCCAACGGCCTGGACAAGGAGGCCGACTCGATCGCACGGCACGTGCGCGAAGGCGCAACTCCGGGGTGGCAGCACGGCCATCCGACTATTTTTGAAGCCGTCAATGTTTCGTACGGGCAACCGCTGTCTGATTACCCGGCAATCGCTGTGGCTCTGCTATTGCTGCGATGGCTTGTGCGGGACTTGTCGTCAGGCGATGTGAGCGTGTTGCTGCGCTCAGCATTGTTAGGGTCGAATGATACGGCGGACAACGTAGCCGGTCGGAGCAGGCTTGAGTTGAAGCTTCGGCAACTGCCCGATCGGAAATGGTCACCGTCGATGATTACTGCTGAATTTCGGGGTCGGGATGACGGCGAGATCACGAACGACTGGATGTCCTTGCTCGCAGCATTCAGCAAACGGCGGCGAGAGTTACCCAAGTCCGCGACGCCTGCTGCCTGGGCCGAATTTATCGACGAGATTTTGAGGTCGTTTAACTGGCCCGGGCCGGGATCGATGAATAGTGCTGAATTTCAGCTGATAAATCGATGGCGCGAGTTATTGAATGAATTCGCCCGGCTGGGCCTGGTTTGTTCGACCTTGAGTGCCAGCGCGGCTATTGCGCGGGTAGAACTGATGGCAAGCGAGACCGTTTTTCAGCCCGAATCCGGCGATGCAGCTATTCAACTGATGGGGGCACTGGAAGCGTCCGGTTCGCAGTTCGACGGAGTTTGGATCACGGGTGTTAGCACCGCGAACTGGCCGCCGGCGGGTACCCCCTCGGCCATGGTATCGCGACGCCTGCAGGAGAAATACGGCATGCCGGACTGTACTCCGGCCGACACGTATCAATACGCCGATCAGGTCTTGCGGAATCTGATCGCTTCGGCTGAAGATGTCGTTTGCAGCTTTGCTCTCACTATCGATGATGCAGAGCAAACCGCGAGCGAATTACTGACCCCACTGCTCACAAGCGTCGAGCAAAACGTCAAAGATCCCGGTTGGTACGCTTCGACACTACGCACCCGTTCCGAGGTGGTTGCGACCAAAGATATCGTTCCTGTTGTCGCGGAGGGTGAAAAGATCTCGGGGGGTGCAGGCACTATTCAGCGTCAGATTCTTAGTCCGATTTCGGCGTTTGTGCATGGACGAATGGGCGCTCGCGTCATCTATCCGCAAGCGGTCGGGATTCCTGCGCCCATGCGCGGGAACCTGATTCACGACGCACTGTACAAACTGTATCTTGATTTACCGGCGAGCCAGGAAATCCGGATGTGGGCGGGCGAAGAACTTGATAGTCGTATTGCGATGGCAATCGATTTCGCTTTTTCTCGCCACGAAAAAAATGTTGATGCCGTGCTGCAACAATTGCTATTGCTTGAGCGCAGTCGAATTGCTGAATTGCTGCGACAATTCGTAGCGATTGACGGTAACCGCGACACTTTTCGAATTGCGGGTGTGGAGGGCACGTTCGAATTTGTCGCCGGGCACATTCGATTGCCTTTGCGCTTTGATCGCATTGACGAGTTTGATGATGGAACGATCGCAATTCTTGATTACAAGACCGGATCAAAAAAGACGCTCCTCAATCGTGACAACGAAGCGCAGGAGATCCAGCTTTTCGTTTATGCCTCCGCCACGGACGCGCCTGTTTCAGCGCTGGCACTGGTCAATGTCGATAGTCGCGAAATAGTTCTTGAAGGCGCGGGTCGTGGCTTCACGGAGGGTGATGAGTGGCCTGAGCTTCTAAGCCGAATCAAGGCTGAGATCTCCGCAGCCTGTGCGGAAATGTCGGGCGGCGATGTGCGGCTCAATATCGAGCAAGGCATCAAATCCGCCAGGCCGTTGAATCTCTTGACGCGTTATACCGAGTTGCGCCGCGATCATGCTTGAGGTGAATGACGAACAACTGCTGCAGGACGATCGCCAGGCGCGAATTGACGCTCTCGATGTTACGCGATGCTTCATCGTCCAGGCCCCGGCCGGGTCTGGCAAAACCGAATTATTGATTCAGCGCTACCTGAGTCTTTTGTCCGTCGTGGACAACCCTGAAGAAGTTGTCGCGATTACATTTACTCGTAAAGCGGCCGCGGAAATGCAGCTTCGGGTGCTGCAAGCGTTGAGCCGGCGATTGGCGGAAGAAGAGCCCAACGAGGATCACGAACGCAAGACCTACGCGCTTGCCGGAGAGGCGCTCGCCAAGAGCGATGCTTTGGGCTGGAATCTCGTCGGAAACCCGCGGCGCTTGCGAATTCTGACACTCGATGCCTTGAACGCATCGATCGCCAGAGCACGACCTTTAAGCGCCTCCGGTAGTGGTGCACGAATTGTTGTCGGTGCGGAGCTGAAAGCTGTTCACCGGGCAGCGGCAATTGCGACGCTGGATTGGCTCGCGGAAACAGGCGAGCTGCAGGAAGCCACAGCCGAGGTATTGCGCCACGTCGACAACAACACCTGGTTATACGCTTCCTATCTGGCCCAGATGCTCGCCACCCGGGACCAGTGGCTGCCGTTCGTTGGTTCCGGTCGCTTGTCGGATTCGGATGCTGCTGCGTTACGGAAAAGATTCGAAGAAAGTCTGGAATTCGCGGTCACTGATCATTTGCAGAGAGCGGCGTCTGGCTTGGACGCGGGTACGTATGAGGAACTTGGCGGACTGCTCACCTATGCAGCCGACAGTCTGATCGAGTTGGGTGTAAGCACAAGTCCCATTTGCGCGCTTGCAGGGCTTGAACGCATGCCTAAACCGGTGACGGAAGAAATTTCGCAATGGAAAGGTCTCGCCGAACTGGTCCTGACGCAAAAAGGCGAGTTCCGAAAAAGGGTCGACAAGCGACAGGGTTTCCCACCGGGGAACAAGCCGCGTAAGGATGCCATGCATGCCGTGCTGGAAAGCCTGGCAGCCAGCGATGGTTTGGCAGATCGGCTGAAAGACGTGCCGAAACTACCGCCCGTCACGTACTCCGACGAGCAATGGCGAGTCTTGCTCGCCTTGTTTCGATTGTTGCCGTTAGCGGTAACGGAACTGAAGCGCTTGTTCAGTGAACAGGGGATTGCAGACCATATTGAAATCGCGATGACGGCGAGTACCGCATTGGGAACCGCTGAGAATCCGGGTGATATCGCGCTGTTACTCGATTACCAGATCAAGCATTTGCTGGTTGATGAAATGCAGGACACGTCCGCGGCCCAATATCGAATATTGGAAACGCTAACGGGTGGTTGGGAGGCGGGCGACGGACGCAGCCTGTATTGCGTCGGCGATCCGATGCAGTCGATTTACCGATTTCGGAATGCGGAAGTCGGTCAGTTTCTGCTCGCTCGTAAACACGGTCTTGGCCACATCCAGCTCGAACCACTTTTACTGCGACGAAACTTTCGATCCGGAGAATGGCTGGTCGATTGGTTCAATACTGTCTTTCCAGGCATTCTCGCGCTAAACGATGACCCACTGCGTGGCGCTGTTTCCTATTCGGAAGCCGTACCGGTTGATCACCTCAGTGGGCAGGGGACTTGCGAGGTCCATCCGATATTTGGTGCCAGTACGGAAGATGAAGCGAACGCGGGTTGCCGAGTCATTGCGGATACGTTATCGCAACACCCAAACGATGATATGGCAGTTCTTGTTCGAGGAAGGACTCAGTTACCACAGCTACTGGCGGAACTAAGAACCGCCGGTATTCCTTACAGGGCGGTGGAGATCGACCGTCTCACGGACTTGCCAGAAATTATTGATCTCCTGGCGCTCACTCGAGCCGCGGCACATCAAGGTGATCGTATTGCCTGGCTGGGTTTGTTGCGATCTCCATGGATTGGGCTGCAATGGTCAGACTTGCATGCTCTGGTACACAATGACTCCCAACGAACCGTGTGGGAGCTGCTGCAGGACGAGGAACGCCTCTCGGAACTGTCGGAATACGCTCGGGAATCCATTGAGTCTTCGCGAACGGTACTGGCCTCACTGGTAATGCCGCGCCGAGCGCAAAGTCTGAGGGACCTTGTCGAGAAAGCCTGGTTTGCACTGGGCGGTCCTGCGATCGTGGATGATGAGTATGCCATCGAGAATATTTATCGATATCTCGACGTACTTGGAAAACTCACGAAGGCTGGCACCTTGGTCGATGTTGCGGAGCTCGAATCAACGCTCGACCTGGAACGGGTTTCCAGTAACGACAACGCCCGTTTACAAATAATGACGATGCATCGAGCCAAGGGTCTGCAGTTCGATCATGTCCTGCTGTTCGGACTGGGGCGGCAGCCTGGTCATGGCGATCGCAGCGTGTTGTCGTGGTTCGACTCGCCAATCGAGCATGGCGCGGAACGCAAAGTCATCAGTCCTGTGGGGCCTCGTGCCGAGATCGATAACGATCCCGTTCATCGCTACATCGAACTCACCGAAGCCGAGAAAGACCGGCATGAACAGGCACGCCTGCTCTATGTTGCCTGTACGCGAGCAAAAAACTCACTACACATCATGGGCAATACGGCGGTATCAGCCGACGGTGATTCCTTCAAGCCCGCGAGAAGTGACAGCCTCTTGCATTTGCTCTGGCCGGCTGTCGAACGCGAGTTTGCGGTAGGTTTTGAAAGCCACATCTCGCCAACAGTCACTGCGAACGAGACCATTTGGGTGAATCCGGCATTGCGTCGTTTGTCAGCTCCCTGGGCGTTACCTGATGTCGAGTTGCTGCCCGGCACATCGACACACACGGAGGCTGAACTCACGAACAACGAGGTTGAATTTTACTGGGTCGGAAGCGATGCCAGAATCGCCGGTACATTGGTGCATCGTTGGTTACAGCTGATGGCGCGAGAACCGGTGGATGGTCGCACAACAGACCAGAGTTACCGCCACGAAGTAACGGCCCGTTGGTTGAGCGAATCGGGAATTACGGGAGACAACGCCGCGTTGATTGCGAGCAGAGTTGAGGCGGCAGTCAGTGCCACGTCAGGCGATCAAAAAGGCCGCTGGATCCTGCACGGTGATGGCCACACTGAACTCGGCCTGACCGGTTTGTACGAAGGCGAACTGACGTCAGTCATTCTTGATCGGGTTCGCATAGACGATGACGGTACGCACTGGATAATTGATTATAAAACCAGCTCACATGAGGGCGGCAATCTCGATGGATTCCTCAGTGCAGAGGTAACTCGCTATGAACCGCAGTTGGCACGATATGCTTCGCTGTATCGCGACTGGTCCGCGCAGAATGTCCGATGTGCCTTGTATTTTCCGCTCTTGAAATCGTTCGTCGAAGTGACGGTTTAGAGAATACCTTCGAGGCGAATTTCCTGCTGCCCTCGTTCGTTGGGTGGCGGCAAGAACTTCTTCATCCGCTGTCGTAGCGATTCCGGTGTGTCAGGTTTGGCGATGACCTGACCGATAAACTCAAACGATCGGTCTTTCCGTACCTGGATACTACCGGCCAATTCGACCACGCCGTCGGTGTCCTCGATACTTGCCGCGATGCCATTATTCTGCGTAAAAAACTGGGCCTCGAAACCGCCAAGCGGCTCGCGAGTGATCGTTGGCACTACGAGATTCGCAACCTGCAAGGTCCCATCCGCCACTACGGCCAGGTTGTCGACAATCTCGACGCGTTCGAAGTTGAAACTGCTGCTGCCTCGCAAACCTCGAATATTCGCTACATCTTCGAAAAGCTCCAACGGAACCGCAGCGGTTAAGTTCGTTAGTGAAATTCCGCCGCCGAATCCGAGATTGATGTCGGACTCAAGGAATCCGGAAACCGGCGTCGCGCTTATCCGGTAAGACAGTTTTCCGGTGAACAGACGCAGCGCATTGATGCTCCAGTTCACGTCGCGACAATACATGCCGCCTACGGATGCCTCATCAGCGCTGCCGGACCAGACGGAGCCCTCGATGCCGGCTATGGCGATCTCAGAAGGCACAAACCAGTGAATGGCGACTCTCGCCGGAAACATCACAAGCAAACCGATGAGTAAGCTTAGTACGCCGGTCATGATCAGACCGCGTTTCGAGCGAATCAAAGAGCGCGCTCCAATGTTAGCGTTGCATTAACTCGCCCGGATGAGGCTTGATTGCCGGTTGAAAAGCTTCCGGCTTGTACGTGCATGGCGTATTGCTCACTTAAGTCTCCCAGCCACAGCACCAATTCATCAAATGCAACGTTCTCGAACTCAACTCGAATGCCGTCGCCGGCGGTCGGTTGGCTGCGACGCAGGTATCGATCAAGACCACGACTGGTTAGTGTCTGATCGACGATGATGATCGGCGTTTTCTGGCTGCCCAGAATCGCGGCGGGTTGATTTTGTCCGTCACTCGAGTTCACTGTTCGCATCGGACGCAGGTCGGTAAGGGAACGCTGCCAGTTATCGACATCGGCCTTCAGCATATCGTGCTTGTTGTCCAGAGGCGCCCAGCCCAGGCCATAAAGCAATCCGACGATGACGACGATGGCTCCCGCCGACACGAAATTGCGCTCTCGCGCCTCAAGGGAGTCGAACCAGTCTTTCATGAGCCGGTCTCCCTGATCTGAATGCGGCCATTGATCTGATCGGCAACCTGATCTGTCGATTGAATCGATGCCTGAAAGCGTCCGGAGGCACTGACGGCTTTTTGGATGTTATCGAGTGTTGCAACATCAGGAGCGATCAGGCGCAAATCAATGACGCCAGCCCGATAGCTTATCGCCTCAATGCTTGCGCCTGAATTTGCCGCCATGGCCGCGCCCAGTTCCCGCAGACTTGGCAGGAATACTTGTGGTGAGGTCGAAGAACCCATGCTCCGACGTAATGAATTCACAATCGCGACGGGGTCAACAATTTCTCGCGTGTCATCAGGGCGAATGCTGTGATACTCGGCATTGAATTGCGCTCGCAACGCTGATTCGTCCTGAAGTAACTGGTAGTAGCCAACGCCTTTGAGCGACATGGCCACGATGGCGAGGCCGATAAGCAACATCGCTGCCGTCTTCCAGGGCCTGAAAAGCGTCGCATACTCCGTCTTCCTTCCGTACTTGCCCTGCAGAAGATTAACGCCGTGCCCTGCGGCGACGGTTACAGCAAGCTTCGGTAATACGCCATCGGGTAGCACATTGACATCGACGCTGTGAAGTTCATGACGTAATGCGATCCAGTCGTGCGACAACTCGGCTTCCATTTCCGGCGTACAAAACGCCAGTAAGTGGCCCGAGTTTTCTTCGTCCTCTGACTCCTTTTCGTCTAACTGACCGGCGAACACCAAGACTTCGCTCGGTTTGACCCCCTGCATGACAAAATCGGCGTCTGCACCGTCATTGAACATAACAGTATCGTTTTCGACCAAGACCGACATCGTTCCCGGTATTTTTGCAAGCCCGTGGCTGTCCGGGACGACGATAGCGGGCTCGATTCCGACGTCCTGCAAGCGCTGCATCCAGTCGGCCATTTTGGCGTCCGAAACAACCACCACCGGCATGCGGTTGCCGTCTTGTCGTTCGCCAACGGAAAAATGCAGATCCTCAACATCCTCCGCCAGATTCTCTTCAAGTGCGAAGGGCAGGGCCGCTTTGATTTTTGCAGCCGACCGCGCCGGAATGTGTACTGATGTGGACAGCAGATCAACAGATGGCACCAATACGATGACAGAGCGCTTTGCGCTCGCAGCGGCAGCTTGTTCCAGATTCCCGCTGGAAACACCGCCCAGGCGGGTTCCATTGCTGTCGGCCATGACCCACTGGACGGACGAGCTATCGGCGCTTAGCCGTATGACGACATATTCGGTCATGCTTAGATGGTTCCCAGACTGCGCAAAATCGTCGTCACTGGGCCGCCATTGGGCGCCCTCAACAACACGCTGTAGTAAGTGACACGAACGGTATCAATCTGCACGACAGCCTTCAATTGAAAATAGCTGCTGGTTTCGGTGATTTGCTGAATCATGTCTTCGCTCACCAGCGTTGAAAACGTCTGCGCGTAGTCTGCGAAGCCAGCTTCTTCGCGTTGCGACAGTAATTCTTCGACGGTTGTGGGGTCGAGATTTTCGCCTAGCGACTGCAAAACAGCGGGCGTTGCCGTATTCACGTTGATTTGTGTCCGGCCGGGCAGGGCTGTCACGTGCGGCAAGAGAATGTCGAAACTTGCCTTATCCATCCCTTCCAGCGCGGCCAATTCCGTGATGTTCGATAGTGGGCGATTGTAGGTCCGATACGGCGGCGTCAAGCCCGTATAAATCGAATCTTCCGCACCATCGGGGAAGCTCGCTTCCTGATCGGCATCTATCCAGTCTGCGGTAGCCCCGGCAAATCGCGTATCCAGACCCAGAGCGAGCAGGAGCCGACTAAACTGCTCAAGTACAATCTCGTCGACCTCGCCATTGGGCGCGATCAGGTTGTTGACATTGAATCGCCCCTGCAAGTCTTCGATGTTTCCGGTCACCGCTCCTTGAACGGAGTCGTTATCGACGGGCAGTCCGGGCAGCTCGCTTGCCCAAAGTTCTCCAAGATGATCCGTTTGGCTCTCGATCGCATCGTCCCGGAGAATATTCCGGATCCAGCTTTCGGCACCCAGCGCGACCTGAGCACCTTGTTCGTGGAACAGGAGGACCATCGTGCGTCGTACGTCCAGCGCATTATTCCAGGCAAGCCCAGCGGCCAATGATGCCGTTATTGCTGTAATGAGCATCGCTGTAATCAGCGCGACACCTCGGGAGCGGGCAGGCGTGTTCATGAAGCTACCTCGATAAGGCGGCGGATTTCACCATCACCCTCGAGTGTCAGAATTATTTCAACCGCACGCGGCCGCAGACTTGAGGCATTCGATCCTTCCATGCCGCCTGGTGGCCATTGATTTGTTGTTGCACCGTTGTCCTGCAGGATTCGAAATTCCAGGCTTTCCACACCATCCAGTATTTCAGTTGAAATCGCGTTATTGGAATAGGTCGTATCGAGCACTACGTAGTACACACGAAACAACTTACCGTCCTCCAGCAGGTAGACGCTTCGTTGCTGCGTACTTCTGGGCAGGCCGGCCGGATTACTCCAGCCACCATGCGTCACCGCGAGTGCAAATTGATTGGTTGCCGAGATCATTACTGCCGGCATATAGCCGTCGCCGAGTTCGTTTCGGACCGGACGGGGTGATGCGCTCGCAAGATCTGTGCTCAGATAACGCATTGTGCGTTGCACGGCCTGCAGACGATCCATACGTTTGTTCAACATTTCAGCGTTCGATAAGGTCTGACCCAATGCCATGTAGGCGAGGATTGTCAGCACGCCGAAAATTGCCATGGCGACGAGCACTTCGATCAGGGTGAAGCCTTGAGATCGTGCTGCTCTCATGCCTCGGGACCGCCTTCGTCTTGCGCGTCCGGACTGACCGGCGCGATCGACCAGGCTCGATTCGCTTCACCGGGCGCGCCCGGCGGGCCGACAAAACCGGTTACGCTTCGTATGACGTCTTCATTGCCCGCAAACGATACTGAAACATCGATGCGATAAAGATCATCAACGCCGGTCTCCGAGATCACTGCTCGCCAGGCCCATTCCGCGTTGGCATATTGTACCTCGCCGTTGCTCGCCCCAACGTCCGGTGTCTCGCTCGCAAGCCGAAACTCTGCGATTCGATTCTGCGCGATCCAGCTTGCGTACGTCCTGTCTCTCATGGCCTGAGAGGCGTCGATCATCTGACTCATACTGGCGGTCACGGCGGTTAGCGACAATGCAACAATCACGAGTGCCACCATTACTTCGATTAACGTGAAGCCGTTTTGACGTTGCGCGACCATCGTCTATTCCTCGTCCTGGCTGAGGATTTCAACCATACCGAGGGCATCCCCACGCAGCACGACTCGTTCGTCGTCGAACGCGCGCCAGATGTGCAGTTCAAACGGTGTTGTATCGCCGCTTGAATAGATCAACAGGTGTGGCGAATAAGATTCCGCACTGCCGCGATCGCTGTCCTCGTCGGGGTCTTCGAGGGACTCAGGGTCCGCCACGAGTACGATGCGCTTATCTTCGAGATAGAGTTCAAACTCGACATCTTCCGGCAGAACTCGAAGCCGCAGAGTCTCATCGCCAGGTACTTCAGCCCAACGCGCGCCGTATGCGTCGTATTCGACAAAGCGATAGCTCGACGTCATGAGTTCGATACCAAACTCTCGACCCTGCATCGAGGCTTCGTCTCGAACGAGTTCAGCCAGCGCGCCAAAGCGCCTTGCTTCCGTCTGCATATCTCGATCGTTGCCCATAATTCCGAATGACAGCATCGTGATTGACACCACAGTCGAAACAATCACCAGA
Organism: uncultured Woeseiaceae bacterium; assembly: GCA_964568835.1. Lineage (GTDB taxonomy): Bacteria > Pseudomonadota > Gammaproteobacteria > Steroidobacterales > Woeseiaceae > UBA1847. Next base: position 13,527 of record CAZMRZ010000009.1, read on the forward strand.
ACGACCAGTATTTCGATCAGTGTGAAACCGGTGGAAAATCGTGAGCTACGCATCGTTAGCGTCTTGGATAGCGAATGGTCCGAGGGATCAGGACTATTGCGGTTCCCAGTTTCCAATATCCGCATCGAGATCTTCACCACCCGGACGACCATCACGCCCCAGAGTGTAGATATCGAGTTCGCCGTTAACACCTGGGTTCAGGTATTGATAGGGGTTACCCCAGGGATCCTTCGGCAGACGGTCCAGATAGCCACCTGACTTCCAGTTCTTAACATTTGGATCGTTGGGTTTGGTTACCAGGGCCTCCAGACCCTGTTCGCTGGTCGGGTAGGCAAAGTTGTCGAGTCGATAAAACTTGAGCGCGGATCCGATGTTGCTGATCTCGGCATGGGCCTTGGTAATCTGCGCATCATCAACGCGGCCAATGACGTTTGGCGCCACGATGGCGGCGAGAATTCCAATAATAATGACCACGACCATTATCTCGATCAGTGTAAAACCGCGTTGCCGGCGACTAGCTATTTCCATGTGCCTCACTACTGTACTCCAGGACGTCAGATTGACTCACTCTTTGATTAAACGTCAGTATACCAAACATGGGGTTACACAATTCGAATGTAGGCATTGAAAAAGCGGCGGTAAACGTGTGGCTGATTCCGGCGGCAATCATCGCTATTTCAGTGTTATTCCTGTTCGGAGGTGATTTCGGACGGGAGGTACTTCGCTACGATCGCGTCTGGATAGGGCAAGGCGAAACCTGGCGCCTGCTCAGCGGACATTTCGCGCATCTGGGCTGGTCGCACCTCGCGCTCAATAGTGCCGGATTGTTGCTCGTCTGGTTCCTGATCGGCGATTCCTACACGATCAGAGACTGGCTTATCATTACGGCTGTGAGCCTGGCGAGCATCGATATCGGCTTTTGGCTGTTGAATCCGGAACTTTACTGGTATGTCGGAATGTCCGGTTTATTGAACGGTCTGCTGGCCGCTGGCCTGGTGCCGAGCTTGCGTCCGGGGAAAATAAACGTGGAAACGGGCGTCCTGGCGCTACTTCTGGTCGCCAAAATCGGCTGGGAACAGTTCGGAGGCGCGCTTCCCGGCTCGGAATCGACCTCAGGTGGCCCGGTGGTCGTCGATGCACACCTCTACGGCGCCTTTGGAGGCGTTCTGGGGGCCTTGATACTGAGAATTAGAGTCAAACTGCAGGGGGCTATATAATGCGCCGCGTGGGCCCGACAGTGAACGGAGACAGTTTTGAGTAAAGCGATGGTATTTCCAGGGCAGGGATCGCAGTCGGTTGGCATGCAAGCCGATCTGGCCGCGGAATTCCCGGTCGTAAAAGAAACCTATGACGAGGCCAGCGAAGTGCTCGGCTATGACCTCTGGGCACTGGTGCAGGGCGGTCCGGCTGAAAAGCTATCTGAGACGATCGTTACGCAACCTGCAATGCTGACCGCAGGAATCGCGGCTTACCGGGTCTGGCAAGCCGCCGGCGGCGCAACGCCGAGCCAGTTAGCGGGGCACAGCCTGGGCGAATATTCAGCATTGGTCGCGGCCGAGTCGATGAGTTTCAACGACGCTATGGTTGTCGTGATCCGGCGTGCGCAGCTATCACAAGAAGCGGTGCCAGCCGGCGTCGGTGCGATTGCGGCGATTATCGGTCTGGATGATGACGCGGTCATCAAAGTCTGCGATGAGGCATCCAGTATTGGTGTCGCCGAGCCCGTGAACTTCAATTCGCCGGGACAAGTGGTGATAGCAGGCCACAAAGACGCCGTGGACAATGCGATTGAGCGTTGCAAAGCCGCTGGCGCACGAATGGCTGTGCTGTTGCCAATGAGTGTACCGTCGCATTCGTCGTTGCTGATTGGGGCAGGAGAGGCGCTCAAGGAAGCGTTGACTGAAGCCACGATAAGCGCTCCGGCCATCACGGTAGTCGCCGCGACAGACGGCAAACCCTACACCGATAGCGACGATATCCGTTCGAGGCTGTCACGTCAGGTCTACAGCCCCGTACACTGGGTGACGACAGTGAATGCCATGATCGAAGGCGGCGCGACGTCCATTATCGAGTGTGGCCCCGGAAAGGTGCTTGCGGGTCTGTGCAAACGCATTAACCGGAAGATGCCAATATCGTTCATCGATTCAAACGACAGCCTGCAGAAGTCACTGCTCGCCTGATCAACAATCAAGGATCAAACATGACAAGTATTTTTAATTCCGACGCGTTGTCGGGCGAGATCGCATTGGTTACCGGTGCATCGCGCGGAATTGGCGCATCGATCGCAGAGGCGCTGGCCGCGGCGGGCGCCACCGTAGTAGGAACCGCGACCAGTCAGGGTGGCGCGGACAGCATCACTGAGACACTGGCAGGGCGGGGCCGCGGCGTCGTTCTGAATATTGCGGATGACGAATCGGTTCAGGCGGCCATCAAGGATATTCAGGGTAACGAAGGCAGCCCGGGAATCCTGGTTAATAACGCCGGCATCACCAGGGACAATCTCCTGATGCGTATGAAGGCCGAAGAATGGGATGACGTCATCGCGACAAATCTCACCGGCCTCTACAGAGTTAGCAAAGCTTGTCTGCGTGGAATGATGAAAGCGAAGAAAGGTCGCATCATCAGCATCGCGTCGGTCATCGCCGTGATGGGTAATGCGGGGCAGTCAAACTACGCGGCGACCAAAGCGGGCATGATAGGATTCTCCAAATCGCTGGCGCGCGAAATCGGCTCCAGAGGGATCACCGTTAATGTCGTCGCACCCGGATTTATCGACACCGATATGACCAAAGTTCTGCCCGAAGAGCAGCGTGCTGCCATGTTGAGCCAGGTGCCGTTGGGGAAACTGGGGGAGGGGCAGGATATCGCCAATTCGGTGCTTTTTTTGGCGTCGAAGGCCGGCGCATATATCACTGGCGAGACGCTGCACGTCAACGGCGGCATGGTGATGGACTAAATGAGCAAGTTTCGACTATAGATTGCCAAGACTGATTCACTTACAATAGCCACCCACGAGCGAGGCGTCCTTCGAAATATTGATCAAATATCAAGAACTTAGAGCGATTTCGAGCGTTTTTTCAGGCCCATTTTCAAGCTATTAATGGCGGGCTATATCAAATTTTTTGAGTCTTTTCGGGAGTATTAAAGACTATGAGCAGTATTGAAGAACAAGTTAAGGGCATCGTTGCCGAGCAACTCGGAGTTAAAGAAGACGAGGTAACAAACGATGCTTCATTCGTCGATGATCTGGGTGCAGATTCACTCGACACCGTTGAACTGGTAATGGCACTCGAAGAGGAATTCGAAACCGAAATCCCCGACGAAGATGCTGAGAAGATCACCACTGTTCAGCAGGCGATTGATTTCGTCACCTCTCGCCAGAAGGCAGAGTAAGAAAACCGGCGCGGCGGTTTTCGCCGCCGCGCCATCTTTCCTCAGTTCCTCGCGGCACGCTGCCGCTCCGAGACGAAACTACCTTGAGTAAAAGACGCGTTGTTATTACCGGAATGGGCATCATTTCGCCGGTGGGTAGCAGGCTCGAAGACGCCTGGAAGAATGTCTGTGAAGGGGTATCCGGCACGCGGCTGATCGACCACTTCGACACCAGCGCTTTTCCTACGCGTATCGCCGGCATGGTCATAGACTTCAATGTCGATGACTATCTTTCTAAAAAAGACCAACGCAAGAATGATCCGTTCATTCACTACGGTGTTGCAGCGACTGTGGATGCGATTGCTGATTCCGGTCTGGAAATTACGGAAGAAAACGGCCACACGATTGGCGTCGCGATGGGCGCGGGTATTGGCGGCATCAAGACGATCGAAGACAATCAGAACAAAATGATTGCCGGTGGCCCTCGCAGAGTATCGCCGTTCTTTATTCCAGGAAGCATTATCAACATGACGTCTGGTCAGGCCAGCATCATGCAGAACATCACTGGCCCGAATATTTCGATCGTTACCGCCTGTGCAACGTCAACACATTGCATCGGCCTTGCGGCAAGAAGCATTGAACACGGCGACGCCGAGGTAATGCTCGCGGGTGGTTCAGAGTACGCGACGACGCCACTTGCTATGGCCGGGTTTTGTTCCGCCAAAGCAATGACGACCCGAAATGATGATCCAACCGGTGCCAGTCGCCCGTATGACATCGACCGCGACGGGTTCGTCCTGAGCAATGGCGCAGGTTGCGTCGTTCTCGAAGAACTGGAGCACGCCAAGGCACGTGGCGCGAGAATCTACGCTGAAGTGATTGGCTTCGGAATGAGTGGCGATGCTTATCACATCACGTTGCCACCTGCGGATGGAGAGGGCGCACGCAAATGTATGACCGCAGCGCTCAAGGATGGCGGCATCGATGTCGGTGATATCGACTATCTTAATGCGCACGGAACGTCGACGCCTGCCGGAGACATCGGCGAAACGACTGGTATCAAGCGCGCATTCGGTGACGCTGCGAAAACTCTGGCCGTAAGTTCGACCAAATCGACAACCGGACATTTACTGGGTGCCGCTGGTGCTGTTGAAGCGATCTTTTGCGCATTGGCGATTCGTGATCAGGTCATCCCGCCGACGATCAATCTGGAAAATCAGGATCCTGCGTGCGATCTGGATTACACAGCGAATGTTGCCCGAGACGCGAAAGTGCAGACCGCGATTTCTAATTCGTTTGGATTCGGCGGCACGAATGGAAGCTTGATACTTCGAGCATTTGACTAAGGTCCTCGCCGCGCCTCTTCCTACGACAGTAGGTCCTGATGAGCTTCGAAAGCTTAACCAGGCTGAGCCCTCGCGTTATCCATTTTTACTGCAAAGCACCTCGCAGGGCGGCGACCTGGGTCGTTACGATATTCTGTTCGCGTTCCCTGGAGAGAGTCTTTCGACAGGCCACAGCGCTGACGGACACACCCGTTTTTTGGACGCTCTGGATGAGTGGTGGGCTGATGAACGAATTCCGCAGGTAACCGATTCAAAACCATTTGCCGGCGGGTGGTTCTTATACCTGGGCTATGAACTAGCGGCTGAAGTTGAGCCAAGTTTGCACTTGCGCGACGATCCCTTGCTTCCTGTCGCCTTCGCCGTGCGTTGTCCTGCCGCAATTATTTTCGATCACGAAACGCAGTTGTCTTCATTCGTATTTGAAGACGAGACTGCGGTCGATATCGATCAGTTGCACTCGGATATCAAACAATTGTCGCTCGAGTCCCCGGCAAGCGGGACGCCGTCAATGACTACGGCCGAAATCCTTGTGACGGAGGACGCACCGTCCTTGTACAAAGATGCTGTCGCGAGGGTCAAGAAATACATCGAGGCGGGCGACGTTTATCAAGCGAACCTCTCGCGTGAATGGTCGGTAAGAATAACAGGCGACATGAACTCAGCCAGCGTCTATAAATCGTTGTGTGCAGCGAATCCGGCGCCGTTCGCGGGTATCGCCCGTTGGCAGGACACGGCTATCATTTCTTCATCGCCTGAGCGTCTTTTGAATATTCGCGACGGAATCATTTCAACCCGGCCTATCGCCGGGACACGTCGGCGCGGCGACAATGAAGCTGCCGATGACGATCTGTCCAGAGAATTGATCGCGCATCCGAAAGAACGTGCTGAACACGTTATGCTTATCGACCTGGAGCGAAATGACCTTGGCCGGGTGTGCGAAGCCGGGTCGGTGGAGGTTGATGAGATGATGATTCTGGAGAGCTATGCGCACGTACACCACATCGTTTCTAACGTTCGCGGAAAACTGCGCGAAGACGTCAGTCCCGGACAAGCTATTGCGGCCGTCTTTCCGGGTGGCACGATCACAGGCTGCCCGAAGGTCCGCTGCATGGAAATCATTGACGAATTGGAACGTGCGCCACGCGGCGCATACACAGGTTCCTTCGGTTACCTGAATCGCGATGGTAGCCTTGATTTGAATATTCTGATTCGCACGATGGTCAAGCGTGGTAACGAGATTAAGTTTCGAGCCGGCGCAGGCATCGTTGCGGACTCCGAACCGCAAGCAGAGCTCGACGAGGCTCGAGCCAAAGCGGAAGGAATGTTACGGGCCTTTCAAAATGACTGAGTGGTTCAGCAATGGTGAGGTCGTTGCGCAGATATCCGCAAGCGATCGCGGCTTCCAATATGGGGACGGTCTGTTCGAAACAGTGGCGATTCGAAATGGCGAGCCGCGACTCTGGAATTACCACATCGACAGGCTCGCGCGCGGCTGCGAACGACTGGGTATCAACCTGCCTGCACCCGCGGAACTCTACGACGGCATTCTGGGAACGCTAAAGCAAAGCGGCGTCCCACCCGCCTATAGCGTTGTAAAGATCGTCGTTTCCGCAGGCGCTACGCTGCGTGGCTATGGCCGGCAAGTCGTCGATACGCCATCAGTACTGTTTGCCGCTTTCCCCGCTGTTCCGCCGCCTCTTAAATCCTACCGCGTCGGTATTGAAACTGTTCTTTGCGAAACTCGACTTGCGGGTAACTCAGCGACGGCCGGACTGAAGACCTTGAATCGACTCGAGCAAGTCTTGGCGCGGTCCGAATTTATCGATTCAGACGTGTTTGAGGGGCTGACAATGGACGCGGACGACCACATCATCTGCGGTACTATGAGTAATGTTTTCGTCGTTAGCGGCGACCGCTTATCCACCCCGTCTTTGCTTTCCTGCGGTGTAGAGGGAGTTATGCGTCGTTACATCATCGAGACGTTGACAGAGCAGGGGATCGATACAACTATTCGAACGATTAAACTGGACGAAATGGATGACATGGACGAAGTTTTCTTGTGCAACAGCCAGTTCGGTGTCATGCCCGTGCGGCGTTGCGTGGACAAAAGTTGGTCGGTTGGTGATGTTACGAAAAGCGTGATGGCGATAATGACCGAGCAGGGCATCAGCGAGTGTCGCTTATGAAGCGCCTGCTGCCGTTGTTCGCTTTGCTGCTGGTCACTGGAGCTGTCGGCGCCTTGATCATCAATCAGCAGGTCAATCAGTTCATGCAGACACCGCTGGCTGTTCCTGAGGATGGGATGGCCTTCGAGATACCGGCCGGTAGCTCGTTCTCGTCCGTGTCCAAAAAAATGCTTGGCGCGGAACTCATCGGCAACGATCGGTGGTTGAAGCTCTACGTTCGATGGCACGAAAAGGGTGGCGCCATCCAGGCCGGTGACTACTTCGTCGATCCTGGCGCCACGCCACTTTCCCTGCTCGAGAAATTTACGAAGGGCAGCGTCCGACTCTATGATTTCACTCTCGTTGAGGGCTGGAATCATCGTGAAGTTTTACGGGCATTGCATGCCAATGATGCGGTGCAGGCGACAATGACCGATGAGGATTGGCCCGCGCTGCTTGAGCAACTGGGTGCCAACGTCATGCATCCGGAGGGCTTGTTTCTACCCGAGACCTATCGATTCCCACGTGACACGACAGATCGCGCGTTGCTGGGTCAGGCCTATGAACTGATGCAGAAGACACTGGCCGAGGAGTGGGCCAAGCGAAGCAGCGACGCGCCGGTGAAAACTGCCTATGAAGCACTGATCCTCGCGTCAATTGTCGAGAAAGAGACAGCCCGAGTAGACGAGCGAGCGAAAATTGCAGGCGTGTTCGCGCGCAGAATAGGCAAGCGCATGCGCTTGCAGACGGATCCTACGGTGATCTACGGCATCGGCCCGGCGTTCGACGGCAATCTGACCCGGAAACACCTGACCACCGATACGCCATACAACACCTACACGCGACATGGTTTGCCGCCAACACCGATTGCGATGGCCGGAAGGGCTGCGATCAACGCCGCATTGAATCCTGAAGGTGGCACGGAATTGTACTTTGTCGCCACCGGTCTCGGCGATGGCAGCCACGCATTCTCAACGACCAAGGCAGAGCACGATGCTGCCGTGGCGGAGTACCTGGTTCGGCTGCGACGTAATCGGCGTTCGGGAGGTTAAGAAATGACTCGAGGACGATTCATCACCGTTGAAGGTATCGAGGGCGTCGGCAAGTCCAGTAACATCGATGTTCTGGTCAGGCACATTGAGAATGCGGGCTTCGAAGTCGTACAGACGCACGAACCGGGTGGCACGCCGTTATCCGCCGATATCCGGAACATTCTCATGCACCGCGGTGATGAGCCTATTCCGGAAATTGCGGAGCTGTTGTTGATGTTTGCCGCGCGCTCACTCAACGTAAACAACAATATTCGACCCGCGCTGGATGCGGGCAAGTGGGTCGTTTGCGATCGTTTCACGGACTCCAGCCGCGCCTATCAATCCGGTGGCCGCGGGTTGCCGATGGAGACGGTCAATCAAGTGGCAGACTGGGTCCACGGTGATTTGTGGCCGGATCTTACAATTCTTCTCGACGCGCCGGTCGAGGTCGGGATGGCACGGGCCGGGAATCGCAGCAAGCCAGACCGGATTGAGAAGGAAGAGAACGAATTCTTTGCTCGAGTTCGAGAGAGTTATCTCAAACTTGCCGCCAATGAGCCGGAGCGTTTTGTCGTGTTAGACACAACCAGAGCGTTGCCCGAGGTGCAGGCGGATGTCGTTTCCCTGGCCCAAGACATGATAGATAACATTAATAAGAGTTTATAAGTATTTAATTTATGGATCTTTTTTGGCATGACAATTTAGCGAACTCGTGGTTGGATGCGCTGCAGCAGGATCGGCTCCCTCATGCCGTCTTACTGGCAGGCCCGGTCGGTGTTGGCAAACGCGCCGCGGCGGCCTGGATGGCGATGCAGAAGCTCAGACCAGACCCGTTAACGACACTGCCGATGTTTCCCTACGAGACATTGCAACATCCTGACATGCGTTGGATTACGACGCCCGAGGATAAGAAGACCATTGGAATTGATCAGATACGAGCGCTCGTCAATGAATTCAGCCTGACAAGTTACGAGGGGCACGGAAAGGTCGCCGTCATAGAACCGGCCAACGATATGACCGTTAATGCCGCCAATAGCCTTCTGAAGACACTGGAGGAACCGCCAGGCGACGCCCTGCTGATTCTGGTGGCCGATCGCGTCGGTAAGCTGCCGGCAACGATATTCAGTCGGTGTCAGCGCATTGAGATCCCCGTACCGCCCGAAGTAACCGCCATGCAATGGTTGGATCGCATACAGGCAGGCGCGCCCTGGATGGATGCGCTGCGGATGTCCGGCGGTGCGCCACTGGCAGCGATCACGGCACTTGATGACCTTGAAACCAGCCAGACCATGGGAAGAGACCTGCAGGTTCTGGGTGGCGGGAAGGGCTCAGCCGTTGAAGTTGCGGCGCGATGGTCAAAATTCGACACGGGCTTCGTTTTGAACTGGATGTCTCAGCAGGTCAAACTGGCCATTTTGGCGACCACAGCAGGCCGCGAGGTCGCGGATGGGCTGGCAATTAACGATTCTGTGCTACGTCGCATGGACAGACGAAATTTGTTCTGCTATTTAGACATAATCAATCGTCTGCGGGGGCAACCCGGCGGATCCTATAATGTTCAGCTGACCTTTGAAGGTCTGTTGATCGATTGGGCAAGTGGACTGACCGATTGCGGTCTTACGCCGCCTACAGACGGGATGGAGCTGATGCTGGCTCGCCGTCGCTAGAAAATGCACAACAATGGAAAGTGAATAATGAGCAAACCCGGTCTGCTGACACTAACGATCAAAGACAAGAGCGCCTTGTATCTGGCGTACATGCCGTACGTTATTAATGGCGGTCTCTTTATTCCGACCAATAGCTCGTATCGACTCGGTGACGAAGTGTTCATGCTGCTCAATCTTATGGGCGAGGAAGAGAAGATCCCGGTCGCAGGAACGGTCATCTGGATGACGCCGAAAGGCGCTCAGGGTAAACGAACTGCGGGTATTGGCGTGCAATTCTCGGATCAGGACCAGGGCAACACACAAAAGAAGATTGAAAACTATCTGGCCGGCGCGCTCGGCGGAGATAAAGCCACTCACACGATGTAGGCGCTCCAGTCTACGGCTGATCGCGGTTAATGCCGCCCCTCAGCACATACGCCTGATAGCCGCGCTCGCTCAAGATATAAGCGCCGGCTGAGCTGCGACGTCCTGTATCGCAACAAACAACGTACTTCTTGTCCTGGTCCAGCGTACTGATCTTAAGCCGGATGAAGTACAGCGGAATATTGAGCGAGCCATCGAGATGCTGATTCTCGTATTCGCTGGGAAGCCGCACATCAAGCCATTGCCCGCCAGAGCGAATGATTTCTTCAGCCTCCGGCATCGTCACCCAATCCAGCATCGGCTCGTTCAGGAGTTTCTTGAAGTCGTCTTTGCCGAGTCGCATGACCGCGCCATCACTTTGCATTGTGACTGTCGCATTGCGTTTGGCATCGGAAATCAAGGCTTCCTCACCAAAGGTATCACCCACCGATAATTCAGCGAGCTTAATCCCTTCCTTGCTTAACGGCGTTTCTCGAGTCACCAGAGCAGAGCCGCGAATCAGTACGTAGAAATAATCACCTTCAGCACCTTGCTTAAGGATGACGTCGCCGGCGCGATAATTGATCTGCTGCATTCGCATGAAAATGGCTTGAATGTTTGCCGGCGGAATCTTGTGAAACGCCTTTGTCTGCAGCAGCATCGTCATCCAGTCTTCACCCGTCTGGTCTGACTTGCCCGCTAATTCGGACACTTCGTAGCTGCCGGTCTGGTCCCACGTCAACATGACATCGAGCAGGTCAGCATCGATTGAGATGAACTGAACGCGGTCTCTGGCGCGTGCGGTAACGCGTCGTGGGAATACAGGAGCGATGGCGTTACGAGCCATTTCGCTGCCACCCTCAACGGAACCGACGACCTTACCCTGATCGACAAGCTCCAAAATGCCTGAAATTATGTAGAGCGTGCGTTTCTCGGTATCGCCTTCTTTGAATAACAATTGGCCGGGCGACATCTCGCGAATTTGTACCTTGCGCGCGAGCGCAGCAAGATTGTCTCGCTTCAGTCCGTCCAGCGGGGAAAATCCTCTGAGCAGCTCAGTGCTTACCTGCTCAATTGCCATCATTCATCCTGTTATTCACTCGAGTGTCGCTCATGGAGCTCCAATGCTCCGTCAGAGCGTATTCTACCGTTAATTCAACGACTTCGGGAACCGCTCAATTCAAGCAGCGTGAAGCGGCGCACAGTTTGTTTGGGCGTTGCAGGCGGTCTGTGACGCCTGTCACAGGCCCGACCACCCACTGTGCGGCTCGAATCGCTCTCCGTAGCGCTTCGCCAATTCATTCAGCCGCATGACGACGGCTGTATTGCCGCGCTCTTTCGCGTAATTCAACGGCCCGCCCAGGAATGGGGCGAATCCGGTCCCGAAGATCACGCCAGCATCCAGAAGGTCTGCGTCAGCGACGATGTTTTCGTGCAAACAGGCAACGGCTTCGTTGACCATCGACAAAATCAGGCGATCTTTCATGTCAGCAATAATCCCGCCGGGCACATTACTGCTATCTGCATCCGGCTTGATCGCTTTGCCGTTTTCCCACCGATAGTAGCCCTGGCCGGATTTTCGTCCGAGTAGTCCATCGTCGACCATTTTCTGCAGCGTCTCTGGAACCGGGCGATTCAAAGCCGCACCGAGCACTTTCGAAACATGCAGTCCGACATCGAGGCCAACGCTATCGGCCAACTCAACCGGTCCCATTGGCATGCCGAATTCGACAGCGGCCTTGTCGATTTCAGCGAGCGGCACGCCTTCTTCCGCCAGATGCATGGCTTCGCTCATGTACGGCGCGAGTATTCGATTGACGACGAAACCGGGAGCACTTGAACATTCGAGTGGCAACTTGCCAATCCCCTTAGTGAATGCGAAGCCAATATCGAGCGCATCCGAATCCGTATCATCGCATCGAATCACTTCAACCAGCGGCAGCATCGCGACGGGATTGAAGAAGTGCAGGCCGATGAATCGCTGCGGCTCATCGAGGACCGTTCGCAACTCTTCCAGCCGGATACTCGATGTATTGGTTGCGAGCAGGGCGCCTGGCTTCATGTTTGCCTGCAGCTTCTGATAGAGCTCCTGCTTCGCCTCGAGGTTCTCGTAAATCGCTTCAATGACAAGATCCGCTTCAGCCACGCCAGCTCCCTCGACGTCCGAACGTAATCGCGCAGTCGTCTCGGCGCGCTTGTCTTCATTGCGTACGCGCTTCGCAAAGAGCTTCGCTGCTCGCTGCATGGCGGGATCAATATATTTTTGCTCACGATCCTGCAAGGTCACTGTATGACCACGCAATGCGCACCACGCTGCAATGTCACCGCCCATGACGCCCGCGCCGACGACGTGAACATGTTTCACTTTCACGTCCGTCTTGTTTCCCTGACCCTTCAGTCGGGTCTGCAGGAAGAAAACGCGAATAAGGTTCTTCGCTGTTTTCGAGCAAACAAGCTCGGCGAAGCTGCGAGCTTCGGCCTCGTAGCCAGTGCTTCTTGATGCGACATGTGTTTCCCACAGTTCGATCATCGCGTAGGGGGCTGGGTAATGATCCTTGCGCGCTTTGGAGCTCACTTGTTTCAACAACATGTTGCGGACAAATGGGCGTCCAATCGGGGTGCTGAGCAGGCGGTCGACAAATGGGGCGCGTTGTTTCGGCGGGGCACTCTTGAGAAGGGCGCTCGCGTCGTCACGCCAGGCATCTTCGGATGAAATCCTGTCGATAAAGCCGAGAGCCTTGGCCTTACGTGGCGCAATCGAGCTGCCGGTTAGCATGAGCTGCATTCCCGCGCGAACGCCGCCTGTCTGAATCGCCCGGACGGTGCCGCCAAAGCCCGGATGCAGCCCGAGTTTCACCTCGGGTAGCCCGATGATCTTCTGTTCGCTCGCCAATGCAATACGGTAATCAAATGCCAGGGAAAGCTCGAAACCGCCACCCAGGCAGTGGCCATTGATGACGGCAACAGTCGGGCAGGTCAGGCTTTCAACCTTATCCAGCATTTGCTGCCCGAGTCTCGTCAACTCATAGGCGCGTTCGGGCGATTCGATGCCATCGATTTCCTTGATGTCGGCACCCATCACAAAACTCCGATGCTTGCCCGACCATAGAATGACCCCCTTCGGCGGGTTCTCCGCCAGCGGGTCAATAATGTCATTGAGTTCGTAGAAGACATCGGACGACAGCACATTTGCCCTCGTCTCCGCCTTATCAAGGCAGAGCCAAAGAACGCCATTGTCGTCAGTTTCAGTTTTCCAGTTTTGCATCGTCATGAGAATTTCATCGCAGTTCAAAGTCACAAATTATTGGCAAATGGTCAGAGAGTCGAATGTCACCGACCTCGAAACCGGTTACGTCGATGCCGTCCTGATAAAGCACGAAATCGAGCTCCTTACGCGGCGATCGGCTGGGGTAGGTTGGTAGTCCTTCCGTGTTAGCCGAAGTGAGTCCCGCGGCTTTCATGAAAAGATAAATCTCGTTCTCGCCCCAAAATGTATTGAAATCGCCTGCGACAACAACCGGTTTTTTCGTTTCCTGAATCAAGTCGTACAAATGCCGCATTTGCAAATGGCGATGTCGGTACTTCAATGACAGGTGTACGAGGAAGATCGCGTAATCCTTCATCTCGAGTTCGATGATGAGGCGCTTGATTCCGGTATCGAAATAATGAAACTTTTCGCCATGAACGCGCCGCGCAGCCAGGAAAGCATTGCCTTGTTTGCGGACGATCGGAAGAATCTGATTAATGGACTTCTCGCCATACTTCGTCTCGTACGACGTATTCATGCCGAGGTCCGCGGCTATCTTCTCGGCCTGGTTGACCTTGCGACTACGAATGGACCCAGTGTCGACTTCAATGAGGCCAACGATATCCGGATCGACAGACTTGATGAACTTCGTAATATCCGGGAGTACGGACTGATTTCCGAGTACGTAGCCGGCACCGGGCAGCGGCATGTGCATGCTGGCCCCGCCGCCGACGGCATATCGAATATTGTATTGAAGGAGGCGCATGCGGTGCATACGATACCGAATCATCTCCTGCGGCGCTATGCGCGCGTCGTACCGATTTATTCGCTAAACTAGCGTCCTGTTAAAGACCGCCACGAATCGAGGAGTAGCAGGTGTCTGAAAACAACCCGATTACCGTCTTCGCCACGCATGCATTTGAGGAAAGCGATGATTATCTTCGCGTGTTTGAGTTTCTCGAAAGCGTCGACCGTTTCTACTACATCAACGTCAGTAAGCCCGAAAACGTGCCGGGTTCGGGCGGATTGCAGGCGATTAAGGACGAGTTGATCGAACAGATTAAGGCTTCGGAAGCGGTTCTGGTGTTATCCAGTGCTTACGAGGACAAGCCGGACATCGTCAAGTTCATCATGGACGTCGCCGAAGCGAACAAGCTGGGTATGGTTGCCATCCGGCCATTTGGCGGTCTTCTGGAAATGCCGGCCGAGCTTGTTGAGCGGTGTCAGGAGCACGTTAAGTGGAATGATCGCGACATCGCTGACGCTTTGCGTCGTCAGGGACGTGGTGAAGATACGTCGAGATGGGAAGTTCTGGATTTCCCGGGTTTCGACGCCGACGGACCCACCGATTAGACCGGTCGTCATCGCGCACCGCGGCGCATCGGGACATTTGCCCGAGCACACGTTTGCCGCCAAGGCGCTCGCCGTCGAGATGGGCGCTGACTACCTCGAACAGGATGTCGTCGCAACCAGTGACGATCGACTCGTCGTGCTACATGATATTCATTTGGACAGAGTCACCGACGTTGCCGCGCATTTTCCGGAACGTCATCGTAAAGACGGCCGATTCTATGTCCGCGATTTCACGTTGGATGAAGTTCGATCGCTTAAGGTCCATGAACGAAGCAATGCCGATGGCACGCTCGTCTATCCAGGGCGCGCTCAGTCCGGGAACGAGGACTATCGCATCCACACATTTTCCGAGGAACTCGCATACGTCGAGGAGCTGCGGGAAAAGGCCAGGCGATCCGTCGGTGTCTACCCGGAGATAAAGCGTCCTGCCTGGCATCGGGAGGAGGGCCTTGATATCACACCCGCCTTTCTTGAGATTCTTTCCGATCATGGATACGAATCGCACGGCGATGCTGCCTATGTTCAGTGTTTTGATCATCAGGAATTGCTACGCATTCGAAACGAACTTCGCTGTGACCTGAAGCTTATCCAGCTAATCGGCGAAAATTCATGGGGTGAAGCCGAGACCGACTACGGGCGGCTGCTGACTGCGGCAGGTTTCAGGTGGCTTGCCAAGACCGTCGATGGCGTTGGTCCCTGGATAAACCAGCTGTACCGAGTGCGGTCGAACGGGGATATCGATGATGCAGGAGTCGTGGCCAGAGCGCACGATGCCGGGCTTGCCGTCCACCCATTCACATTTCGTAGTGATGATCTTCCACCCGGATTTGCCTCTTTTACGGAACTATTGCGATTCGCAATCGACGAACTCTGTGTAGATGGCCTGTTCACGGATTTTCCCGATCAGGTTCGCACCGAATAGGGGCGGGGATTATCCCCTATTTCGGTCTTACTTCTGGAAGCACATACTGGATCGATATGCGAAAAATATTGCTTGTTATTGCTTTGCTGGCTTGGGCGCCACTGAATGCTACCGATAACACCCTGGATCTCGAGAAATACGAGGGCAAGGTCGTGGTCGTTGATTTTTGGGCATCCTGGTGCGTTCCCTGCCGTCGTTCGTTCCCGTGGATGAACGACATGCACACCCAATACGCCGACGACGGACTGGTTATCATTGCCATCAATGTTGATCGCAAGTCAGAGAATGCGGCGGCATTTCTGGCCAAGTATCCGGCCAAATTTAATATCGTCTACGACCCGAAGGCAGATCTGGCGAAAGAGTATGACGTTGAGGTGATGCCGAGTTCGTTTATTGTCAGTCGCGATGGCGAGATCATCGATCGGCACACTGGATTTAAGGTCAAGCGGCAGGCTGAATACGAAGAAACGCTTCGGGCTGCGCTGAAACTGGAGACAAATTGATGAAGACTTTCTTGATTATTGGCGTACTGCTGTTCGGCAGCGGTTGCTCGTCGATGGGGGTTGAACCCTGGGAACGAGACGTTTTGGCTCTGGAAGAGATGCAGCTGACCACGGACGCAGCGGAAGCTGCGACTGACGATCATATCTATTTCAGTAAAGAAGCATCCAGCGGCGGCCGTGGTTTCGGCGGCGGCGGTTGCGGCTGTAACTGAGGACGTTTAGATGAACCGAACGAAAGAGCGATCAATTTCTGCCGCGTTGGCCGCCGCAACCTGCAGCCTGCTCGGGACCGGGATTCCGAGCACTGTGGACGCCCAGGAAGAGCCCAGTTGGGATTTCAATACCTCGCTTCTGTATTACGGGGAAGACGAAAATCGCGTTGAGGACTTGAGTCTGAAGGCGATTATTCGACGATTGTTCACGGATGATCGAGTTTTTTCATTCGGCATCACTCTCGACAGTTTGACGGGTGCGACGCCGAGCGGTGCTATTCGTCAAGACGTTGCCCAGACCTTTACACGACCGTCGGGGAACGATGTGTACACGGTTCCCGCCGGCGAATTACCGTTGGACGATACGTTTCACGACACGCGAGTCGCTATCACGGCGAGCTGGCAGCAGCCGATCGGTGAATCAAGCCAATTCAGCGCTGGGATGAGCGCCTCTAGCGAATACGACTACCTGCATATCGGTTTGAACGGTAGTTTCGCGATGGATTTCAATAAACGGAATACAACGCTGTCGGTTGGATTCGCGGTCGCACAGGATGAATTCGACCCTGTTGGCGGCGCACCCATTCCATTGACGGCAATGCTTGAAGAAGACAACACGAGTAATCGGCTGGGTACTGGCGATAAAGACGTGGTCGATGTCGTGCTTGGCGTGTCGCAAGTTGTTTCGCGAAACCTGGTTGTGCAGGTGAACTATTCCTACAGTAATGAAAGTGGCTATCTCAATAATCCGTATAAGGTGCTCAGCGTGGTCGAAGGCGACCCACTTAGTCCCGATTACGGAGACACGATGTTGAATCCCGGAGGAGAGCC
>CAZMRZ010000009.1:30617-54311 GCA_964568835.1 uncultured Woeseiaceae bacterium
CGGACTATCGTCTTGGTGATTTTGACGCCATAACACTCGGCGTAAAATACGGCTGGAAGACTCGAAATGACAACGATATGAGTGTCAGAGCGGAGCTTTATCAACAGACCGGCACCATTCCCAGTGGTCAGATCATTGGAAATCAGGCGGGACGCGATAATTACCCTGATCTGAATGCCATCATCGTCCAGTTCAGCTACCGGTTCTAGCGATAAATCGATCGATCAGCATAGAGAAACTGGCGCAGGGCTATTCTGGCCGGTTTCAGGCGATGGGCAGTCCTTGCGAGCTTCTAAGCGAGGCCAAATCGGCTCGCGAAGCTAAAGCGCTGACAAAGCGGGTCGCGACCGAGGCCTGGCGAATCGAAGACAAGTTCAGTCGCTACATCAGCGGCAATATCATCGACGCCATCAATTCTGCCGATGGAGCGCCGATTGAAGTTGATGACGAAACGGCGCAGCTTCTCGACTTTTCGACAACTCTATATGCATTGAGCGACGCGGCGTTCGACATTACGTCGGGCGTTCTACGGCGAGCCTGGACGTTCGATGGCAGCGACAATATTCCGTCGCAAGCAGCTATTTCAGGGCTCATGAGTTCCATCGGCTGGGAGAAAGCCGAATGGTCACCGCCCGTTCTTCAAATCCCGGCCCGAATGGAAATCGATCTTGGCGGCATCGGCAAAGAATATGCGGTCGACCGATCCGTCCTGGAGATAAAGGCAGTTACCAACGTCGCTTGCCTCATAAATTTCGGTGGCGACCTTGCCGTGACCGGCCCACCAGCATCTCGAAGTGCCTGGTCCGTCGGAATCGAAGGTACGCATCTCGACGAGGCGGAAAAACTCATCGAATTACGCCATGGTGCTCTGGCTACCAGTGGTGATGCGCGCCGCTTTTTGCTCCGAGACACGATCCGATACAGTCACGTCCTGGATCCACGCACAGGATGGCCGGTCAGACAGGCCCCCGCATCCATCACGGTAGCGGCAGATACCTGCACTCAAGCGGGCATGCTCGCGACGCTGGCAATGCTCAAAGGTCCTTCGGCTGAGGCGTTTCTCAAAGATCAGGCGGAACAGTTTTGGTGCCGCCGCTGAAGCCTAATAGTCACTAATTACCTTAATAAACGACCGTAAGCCATTGTTTATAAAGTATAATATCCTCTTATTGCATTTTCGCTGGCCAGCATCTATGGTCATCACTGCCCGAGTCGGTCTTTGCAAGATTGAGACCTCTGTCCTTTATTGAGCATCAAAATCAATTAATCATAACGCGATGTTTGTAGAATTCCCCAATGAACTCATATTTATCGCCGCCGGCGCTTTCGTGCTCGGCTGGATTCTGGCGACGATCAGCAGCAGTCTGACGGCGCGTCATCGTGCCAAAAAGCGTGATCCACGCGATGATCGGATTCGCAGCCTGGAAGCGGACTTACGGGTTTCGCGATCGGAGAGCGCCGATTCCAGAACGGATCTCGAAAAAGCCGAAGACGAATTGAAGGAAACCACAGTCGGACTGGAGCGGCGTGATAATGTGATCACGGAGCAGCAGTCTAAGCTCGAAAACGTCTCAAAAGATCTTAAGGAATCGGTTATAAAAACGCGGGAACTGCGCACTGAGCTCGCAGATCGTGCAACCGAAAACGTGCACGCCGAGGCCAAGATCCGCGAGGTTGAAACTGAGCTCTCGGTCGCTCAAGCTTCGACTGACATGATAGCGACCGGAGTTCTCGATTATTCCTTTAAGTCCGACGAACAAGATTCGGATGATGCGGCCAATAACAACGACGGCACGCCCGACGAGGTTAGCAAAGCGTCTAGCTAGCTTTTTCCTGTCCGTCACATTCCTGTCGAGCCTTTCCGCATGTTCCAATGAGCGCGTGCCAGTTCGCGTCGAATTTGCGGCCGAATGGGGTGGGCTGCCATTGGCATGCGACAGTCGCGAATTGGCCCTGACTGACCTGAGGTTCTATGTCAGCGACGTTGTGCTGACAGACTCAAAGGGACATGAGCAAGCCCTGCGCATGAACACGGATGGGCAATGGCAACAAGACGGTGTTGCTCTACTCGATCTCGAAACGGGTGACGGGGCATGCCAGAACGGAACACCGCAGACAAATCCCTTCATTTCAGGAACGGTCGAAGCCGCCGATGTTGTCACAATTGCATTCACTATCGGTGTGCCATTCGAACTGAATCATGCAAACCCTATGATCGCAGAGGCGCCGCTCGATGACAGTGCGATGCACTGGCATTGGCGCAGTGGTTACAAATTCTTCCGCGCTGGCGTTGGCACGAAGACCGATGGCTTCTGGCTGCATCTTGGGAGCACCGCTTGCGAAGGCACCGTGCAAAACATATCCGGCTGTCGATTTCCGAACCGAGTCGAGATTGAGTTATCTGATTTCTCACCCGGTGAACATCGCATAGCCGTCGATCTGGCCGCACTTTTCAGTGGAGTCGACTTTGCTGACAGTCTGCGAACAGATTGTTCGTCGAGTCCCGCTGAGCCGACATGTGGCAAACCGTTTGAAGCGCTAGGGCTACCGTTCGACGAAAACCAGAATCGCCACGAGCAACGGGTTTTTCGCGTGCAGCGATGAAGATAATTTTCGGCACAATTGCGGCTCTTGTTCTGGGCGTACTCGCGGCAGTCGTTTTTTGGCCAGCCCCGGCAGAATACAACTGGCAGCTACCGGACGGATATCCACCGCCACCGGTCCCTGACCATAATCCGATGAGTGATGCGAAAGTCGAATTGGGTCGTCAGTTGTTCTACGACACCCGTTTGTCCGGCAATAACACGATGTCATGCGGCACGTGCCATCTGCAGGTACTGGCATTCACTGACGGCAAATCACAATCGATGGGTTCAACCGGTTCTCTCCATCCGCGGAGCTCCATGAGTCTGGTCAACGTCGCTTACGCGAGCAGACTAACCTGGGCGAATCCATTACTCGATCGTCTCGAAGATCAAGCGCTGACCCCGTTGCTGGGTGACAACCCGATAGAGATGGGAATGGCGGGGCGAGACGATGAGATTGCGGCATTGCTCGCGTCGAATCCGAATTACCGGCAGCTGGCGACCACCGCTTTCCCGAACGATGAGATTCCAACCTCGTTTCTGAATGCTGTTCGCTCGATTGCCGCGTTTGTGCGATCAATCGTCAGTTTCAACTCACCCTACGATCGCTATCTGGCGGGCGACGAAAATGCACTGTCCGCATCGGCGCAAAACGGCATGGACCTATTTTTCTCCGAGAGACTGGAGTGTTTTCACTGCCATGGCGGATTCAACTTCACCGACAGCACAACCCATGCGAATACCGAAGTCGTCGCGATCGGTTTTCACAACAACGGCCTCTACAACCTCGGCGACAGCGGTGCCTATCCACAAGACAATACCGGCTTGTTTGATATGAGCGGTGAGGCGCGCGACATGGGCCGATTCAAGGCGCCGTCGTTACGCAATATTGCCCTCACTGCGCCGTACATGCACGACGGTAGTATCGGCACCCTCGACGAAGTCCTGAGTCACTATGCACGCGGCGGACGACTGATCGAGGAGGGCGCTTACGCTGGCGATGGACGATTGAGTCCCTTCAAATCGAAATTCGTTTTGGGATTCGAATTGACCGAGGCAGAACATGCAGACCTCATCGAATTTCTCGAGTCGCTAACAGATGAGACGGTAATTGCTAACGAGCGCTGGTCGAATCCGTTCGTACAATAACGGCAAAGCCTGACTTACGCCACGCGAAGTACAACAACACAAACCAAACCTGCATCAGCAACGCCGCCGTCCACTCAATACTGTTTTCGAGTTTGTCGGGTTCGTCGAGAAGAACCTTTTGCAGGAGATTCAGAAGTCCCAACAAGAATGGTGTTCCGATAACCCAAAACATCGCGGTCCTTAGTCGGGACGTTGGCATTGCCAGGGTCACCAACAATTGCGAGATGACCGTTCCCAGGAAGTAGAAATAGATGCCGAAGCGCCGCATGAATTCGTAAAACGGCTGCTGGGTACCGAGGAACATGACGTACGCGACAAGCGCGACAGCACCGACGATGCCACTGGCGACAACGGCACTCGAAACGCGAGATTGCGGCGCGATCTGTCGAATCCAGCTGCCACAGCACCACCACAGGATCACGAGAAATGCGGCTTGCGGCAACATAACGGCTCGGAAGGGCAGGCTCCCCGGCATGTGTCGTCCAGTCGCGCTGATTGATGTGCATCCCTCGATGAACGGCACACAGGACGGCAGCACGCCGTTTTCGACGCCCAGCCAGTAGGCTAAAAAAACGCCGAGAACTGGTCCAATGCCGGCGATCAATGGAAGCACTCG
This sequence comes from uncultured Woeseiaceae bacterium, assembly GCA_964568835.1. Classification (GTDB taxonomy): domain Bacteria; phylum Pseudomonadota; class Gammaproteobacteria; order Steroidobacterales; family Woeseiaceae; genus UBA1847. The sequence goes on from CAZMRZ010000009.1 coordinate 34,968, forward strand.
TATCATTCTGCTATACGTTAGGTTCATCAATAAGAGGGGCCCGATATGACTATTATGACATTGTGGCAGCCAATCCTGCTGTCGGCCGTTCTGGCGTTTATTGCCGGTTCAGTCATATGGATGTTTATGCCGTGGCATAAGACAGACTGGAGCAAAGTATCGGACGAGGCGGGTGCAAGCGACGCACTTCGTGGACTACCGCCGGGCCAATACAACTTGCCGCATTGCAAGAATCAGGCGGAATATAACGAACCCGCTATGCAGCAGAAGTTTAAAGACGGCCCAACGGCGTTTATTACGATTCTCCCGACCGGACTTCCTGCCATGGGTCCGAAAATGGGCATGATGTTTGGCTACAACTTGCTGGTTGGCATTGTTTGCGCATATTTCGTGAGCCGCACAGCACTGCCTGGCGCCGATTATCTTTCGATCTTTCGCATTAGCGGCGCTGTTGCATTTGTCGCCTACGGCATGGCCTATGTGCAAGAGAGCATATGGTTCGGACGGCCGTGGTCAGCGACGCTCAAGACTTTTTTTGATGCCCTGATTTACAGCGTCATCACTGGCGGTGCATTCGGCTGGCTCGCCCACGCCTAGGAAATGCCACAAGCTGGCCACATTTTCTCCCCTGGAATGCCAGATGACACAAGTAAAACGTGTTTAAGGCACTCAGGGGATCGATATGGGCAAGGAACAGAGCACGTGGGAACGGTGGGCAAAATTCTTTCTTGGTCGGAGTGATCGCGAGCTCCCGGCATTACTGCAGGATCGCGAGTACAAGGATTTGCCAGCATCGTTGGCCGAATCACTGGCAATTTTTCAGCTGGGCGAGTCCGGTGGCGGCACTATCATTCGCCAAGCGCTGCATAATGATCTTCCGGGCGTTGATGAGTATTACGCCGCCGCGATGGCGTTATTTGTCGAAGAAGAGCATCGACACGCCAACATACTGGCCATGTGTGTCCGTTTACTTGGCGGGACGTTGATCCGAACGAACTGGACAGCACATTTGTTCGTTTTCGCACGTCGATTGATCGGCTTACGCCTGAAAGTCATCGTACTGCTGGCCGCCGAAGTCGTCGGTATCTGTTACTACCATCTGCTGGCGACGCATTTACCGGATTCGAGGCTACGAACACAGTTGTTGGAGATCGTTGAGGATGAGCGCTCTCATTTGTACTTTCACTGCGAATTCCTTCGTAGCCAAGCCCACACAGTGTGGCGAAAGCGATTTTTTGTCGTTATTTGGCGTTTCGTGATGTTCTCGGCCGCCATAGTGGTAGCCATTGATCATCGACGAGCGATACGAGATTTGGATATTGGTTTAGGAAAAGTCGTCGAGCGCTGGTCGTCGTATAGCCATCTGGCGGAGGCGCTGGTGGTTCGTAACTCCATAAAGCCTGAGTCTTCGAGAAATATTATTAGAAACAACGGCTTGCGCGCGTCTAAAAAAGCTCAGTAACTTGAATATTTTAACGAATGCACTATATTGTTTTACACGTTGCTTTTTTGCAGCCCGCATTGTGTAATTCCCACACAACGCACGATTTGGTGCGTCAATAAACAAGTAACGAGGGAAATAGAATGGCCGGTAAATTCGAGTGTTACAAAGACAAAGCGGGTGAGTTTCGATTTCGATTGAAAGCAGGCAATGGTGAAGCAATCCTTTCAAGCGAAGGTTACAAAGCGAAAAGCTCATGCACAAACGGCATCGCGTCCGTGCAAAAGAACTGCGGTGACGAGAAGTGTTTTGAAAAAACGACAACCAAGAACGGTGGTTTCCGATTCAACCTGAAATCAACCAATGGCCAGGTTATCGGTACGAGCCAGACGTATAAGTCTGAGTCAGGTCGGGACAACGGTATCGAAAGTATTGGACGCGCAGCAACAGGTGCGTCGATCGACGACCAAACCTGAGTAAAAGACAAAGATAGGTGTAGTTCCACAAGAAAGCAGTACCTTTTCTGACTCTGCAAGTTGTTGAAAAGACTAATGGGGCCTATTTCGCGGGTGGCATCTTAGGGTCCAATACCCTACGCGAAACTCAGGTCCTGGCCGAAAAAAGCAACAATACTAAGGCCCTGGAAACGATGGCCTCAATCGTTCGATTTTCTAATGTAGTTTGGGCGATAAAATCCAGCCTTAATTCTGGACTTTCTGACCGTATCGTGGCCCCCATCAAGGAAATCGTTGGCATTCTGTCGGTAATGCAGCGATAGGGCACTCATTAGACGTCGTTTGACTGACGGTAATTCACCTAGGTCAACTCCAAGTAAATCATCCACAGAAACGCCAAAGAATTGTGAAAGCGCGACCAATGTGACGGCCGAACCGCTCAGCCTTCCGTCATCCTCGATTCCCGCAATATTGCCCGATGAAACGCCGACTGCCTTGCCTAAGGCGTTGCGGGAAAGGCCTTCTTGTTGTCTAAGATGTCGGACATTGGCAGATAGAAAGCGCATAGAGGACATTATGTTGTTCTCAAAATCGCCAATAAAGTAGCTATTTTTCATCAGTTTATTTTACCTTAGGACCTACTTTGTCTCGCGTTGCTAGATATATTAATCAATGACTTAAGTGCCACTAGCGTCAATATTCCCAATTTAACCGGGAAAAATTGCTCACTTTATGTCTAGTAGCGCTCAATATATTGATCATTATATTGACCATCGAGCTGGACTTCTATTGACTTCTCGACCGCAGTTTAATGCAAAACGAGAGGTGATAATAATGATAAATGCAGCGAACGTATATGAATCCCTAAACACGACCGAATTGGCGGCAATAGAACGATTCTCGCGATCCCTAAGTGCAATAGGACCTCATTCGATCCCGAAATCACGACAGGTAAAGAACGAATACCACAAGTTTCATGCCCCGAAAGCTGGCCACCAACTTGTAGAGTGCGAAAGTGGACTAGAGTCCCTGGCGATGTTCTGGGGAGAATCGCGCCCCGAAATCACCGCGATCATGGCGCAACCGCTTCGAATTTACGGCGCAATCGGCAAACGTCCATATCACACGCTGGACGTGGCATTTACTTTTTGCGATGGCCGAACGATCTATTATGAGGTGAAGCCGGAGAAGCACCTTAAAGTGCACGCCGATGGCAGTGTCGCACCTGCAAACTGGCCGTATATCACCGCCTGGGCCGAGGCGAACGGCTTTGAAGTTGGCTTCATTACCGAGAAGACTCTTTGGGTCCATCGCCAGCAAATCGAAAACTGGCGGACGCTGTTGCCCTTCGCGGCGGAGTCCTACCTAAACCCGGACCCGGAACTTGAATCCGCGCTCTACCATTTGATTCGAAATGGTGATGCTTGGTGTATCGCCCAGCTGGAAGAGCGCCATCCCAATATCGAACCGGAAGTTATAACTGGTCACGTCGCAAAGCTGCTGCACAAGGGCGATGTCACAGCCTACCTTCAAAGCGAACCGGTATCTCCCAGCACACAATTGAATGTCGAGGAGGTCAACGATGAAGCGGCGTAGTCGCCTAGAACTGGTATCGGGTGTAACAGAAGCGGACCCGGACAGCTGGCCCGATGCTGATACCGAGGCACTATCTCGGACAGATCTGAAGCGATTTCATGATCGAAGGCGTGCGGTCTCATTCTATTTGCAATCGACAATTACAATTCGAGAAATCACAGAGAAAACCGGTATCTCAAAAACAGAAGTAAAGCGGCTAGTGGATCGATGTTTCGAAACTGCTAGTAACGGGTCCCTTTGGGGTTGGGCAGCATTGTTGCCTCACGTGCGCATAAAAGACTACAACGTTACGAAATTCACGGGGACCGCTGGCCGCTGGAAACATTTCTTAGATGTACATCCAAAGATTGCAAAGAAACTCAATGCGTGGGCGTTGGCTAGGACGCCAGCCGACGGCACGAAGCCGCGCGGCAAAATGTTTGCAGAGATCTGGATCGCGTTCGAACGCCTTTGCGATCAGTCAGGTATCGATACGCAGACGGACTATCCCTTTTCCAACAAAGACCGCGGCAGAGAGTGTATTCGACGACATTGTCGAGTGATTCGAAAAGTCAATTTTGTCGCTGGCGCTTTGGCCGAACACGGCGGTAAGGGCATTCGACCTGGGATGTACGAGAACGACTACTGGGAGAAGAGCCCGCCACCCGAAGGGCCTTACCATCGTGTTCAACTTGATGGACACCGAATGGATGTAGATTTGGTTGTCATCGTCGAGGATGCCGATGGCAAGCTGCACAAATTACCGCTGTCGCGACTTTGGCTATTAGTATTGATTGATACCGCAAGCCGAGCGGTTCTCGGCTACCACATCAGTCTCGAGGAAAATTACACAGCCGACGATGTTCTAGAGTGCGTGGCGAACTCGCTAAACCCCTGGACACCGCGTCAACTGCCCAATGATCGCCTGAGCTACGTGGAGGGCGCTGGGCTCCCGAATGGCACCATCGACAAGTGTGCCTGGCGAGCCTTTAGCATGATTCAAATGGATAACGCATGGGCGCACACTTCGCAATGGGTTCAGGAGCGAATTATCGAAACAGTTGGTTGCGAAATCGTCACCAATCGTCCTCGCAGTCCCCGCTCTGATGCAATCGTTGAACGCTTCATGTTGACGTTTGAGCGCTCCTCATTGCATCGGTGGCCGAGCACGACCGGCAGCCATCCGAAGGATCCGCGGCGGACCGACAGCGAAAAGCAAGCGAAGAAGCTGGAAGCGGAATTTGAGGACCTTCAAGACGCGGCAGACCTTGCTATCGCGAACTACAATGCCGGTCCGCACCTTGGCTTGAACGGTCTCTCTCCGTTGGAGTTTCTACAGCAGCGATTGGACCGTGGCTACGATCTAGTCCGGCGTGTGAAGGTACGTGATCCGGCGAGGCTGCCCCTTTTTCAGAAATCATTCACCGCGACCGTCCGCGGCAGTCAAAAACTGGTGCACTTTCCATATGTTCAATTCATGGGCGTACGGTATTCGAACGAAGCGATGTCCGAAAGTGCTGAAATCATCGGCGAGAAAGTGACGTTCAGAGTCAACATCAAAGATATACGAACTGCGGAAGTGTTCCACAAGGGTCGGTCCCTGGGGCGGCTGTATGCCGCCGCACGTTGGATGCGTCACCCTCACTCGTTGCGCATGCGTCGTGCAATCATGAAACTCGCAAAACGCAGAAAGATTGACTGGGCTTCGAACAACCCTGTCGGAGCTCATCTTGAGTATCTCAACAAGAACAAGAGCCTCAATCGACGAGCACGCAACAAGCTTCTTCAAGCTCGGCGCGTGACGCACACCGATAATTCAGAAGCGTCAAGTACGACGGCCAATCAACGCAGTCGGAACTGGTCGATGAGCGATCCGATTCGGATCGATTCAACTCACGTAACTCGGTGATCTGACAATGACAAATACAGCTGAACGTATGGGGCACGAAGACCCCCAGGACGACACACGCCTGTCGCAAACTGAAGTGGATGCTTCAAATGATGCGATCTTTGGTGCTCCGGAACACCATCCGCTGATGAAGGACAGCGCAATATTACCGACACGATCGCTCGAAGAATTTGTAAATCGCGTCCGCCTTTGGCTAGACAATCTGCTTCCGGGTTCGATCGTTTATGGACTGCCTAGAGTGGGCAAAACACAGGCGATTAGGTATCTGATGGAGAATGTTGAACGGCTTCTGGGCAGTCCAATTCCTATATCTCTAATGAGTTGTTGGGAATACACCTATCAAGGGACAACTGAGCATCGCTTCTTCACTGAGCTGTTGCATGTATTGGGGTACGAACTTCCAAAGAGCGGCACTGCAGCGATCAAGCGGCGGCGAGCTATCGATTTCATGATCGAGAGAGCGCAGGAGGCGAAAGAACATCGGTATTTGCTATTGGTGGATGAAGCTCAATGGTTATCCAATGCTCACTATCGATTCTTGATGGACCTGCACAATCAATTAAAGATCGCCAATATCCGTCTGATCGTATTGCTTATTGGACAACCAGAGCTCGTCGAGATTCGCGACAACTTCAAGAGCGCTAAGAAACGACATCTGTTGGGACGCTTCATGACCGACATGCATCGATTCAGTGGCTTGGGTGGCAGTCTTGATCTTCGCCGCATGCTTCACGCGCTGGACGTTGGATCGGAATATCCGGTTGGTTCCGGCGTGTCATTTACCAAGTATTTTCTTCCAAAAGCGTTCGCTGCCAACTGGCGATTCGCGTCACACGCTGAGCGCATCTGGGAAGCGCTCGAGCGCATTTGTCGCCGCGAGAATATTCCAACAACCAAAGAACTCCCAGTGCAACCGATAACGGCGTGCATACGGTGGCTTGTGAAAACGCTTTCCCATATGGATGACGAGAACCTGGAGTTGGACGATCGGCTGATCGAAGAGGCAATCTATCGAGTGGCGTTGCTTCAGATTCAGGACTATGCGAGCCAGGAAGACTTCAGACAAGGCGAGAAGTAGGGCACCTCAATGATTCGGGAGAGCAACAAATGCCATTAATTGGAACGAAACATTGGAATCCGCATGGCGAGTCCATGTTCAGCATTGTTACTAAAATGGTGCAACTCAATCATCTGGATTGGCTCGAAGAAAGAAGGTGGTTTGGAACCAAAGATCTTAATTCTTTTGCGACCGGTGCTACTCAGAACTTCGATAACCCGGGACAATTCAACGTAGCGTCCTTCGCCCGTGTAGCCGGGTGGGATCCCAACCTGCTTAAAGCCGCATTCTCATCCTTTTACGAGCCCCCATGGCAAGAGGGCAGCAGTGGAACTATGTCGAAAGAGGTTCGGGCTTGCCTTTCGTGTTGGGGTGTTGGCTCTCACCTTGCAGTTCACCAGCTTTCCAACTGGAGTCATTGCCCGATTCACGAAGAGCCGATCGTCACTCAGTGTCCGCATTGTCAGTTTCGCCTTGGTGATTATCGTATAGACAAGCCGCAGGTAAACCGAGGTTATTGTCATGGATGCAATGCGCAGCTATTCGTGGGAAAGGCTCACTCTCAGCAGCATCAAGAACGCAGACTACAATTCATGAGCGAATACGAAGAGTGGATGCGCGATCTTAAATCCAGTCTGGTTGACAAGGATAGTCGGTATCAGTGGATAAATGGCGAGGTATCGATGAAGAGTATGTGCCTTGCGCATCTGTTGGTGCCAGCGCCGAACTGGATAAATTGTATGTCCGGTTCGAAATCCATGAAAACGTCTTCGTGGTTGTGGGAGGGCACAGCGTTCCAGGATGGATTGAATATGCGAGCACATAGAATTTCCAAGCAACCGTCGTACATGTCATATCGACCCGACGGATCACCCCGCAAAAGTGCGAGCATTGAGGAAGATTTCAAGCGCATCATTACGCAGGGTGTTCTTGATAACCACGTGCGACTTGTCGAGAGTCTTGATGTGTCTAAGCGTGAAGCCGGCATTTTCGAGCTTAACTCGTCAGATTGCACGTCAACGTTTGGCGAGATGATCAATGCGTGGGAATCTGCCTACTGGATGTGGCGCCGCAGTTTAGACGAAGCGTTTCCTTTGCGTAATCGGTGGGCGCGTTCAATGTCCAATTTTCCGATCGAATCTTCCTGGCTATGGAGTGAATGGGTCTCGTCTGTCGGTCAACTGATATGGTCGCCGTTACGCAATATGAAACACCCACGGAATACGGCAATTGTTCGTTGGCTTACCGACATTTGGTTGACTCGCCTTAGCGATGAGGCCTACAGCCGATTCGTTGGCGTGGCCTGCCGGTGTATCGGCGGCGACTGGATGCAAGCTAACCACTTACATATCGAACTTGAAAAAACTGGCTCAGAATCAGTATGGGCATTGGAGCGACTCGACAGCGGTCAAACTAAGGTCCATGCGCTTTCAACGATTGCTCCTTTTGGCGAATTTCGCGAGCTCAAACGATCTGGGTTCAAGGGCAACGATGGTGAATACTGCGAGTCTTTCGAGCGGTTGAATCCCTTGATTTCGCTACTAGGCACAGACGCTATCTCGGTCGAAAAATGGCGCCAGCAGTGGCGTGACGTGCGGGACTATCATGCAATGCGAGAACAACACCGTTCGAATAGCTAGGCCATGATCACGTCGTATAGATCCTGATAGGGAATGGCAATTGCCCGGGTGATTAATCCCAACTATTGGTCAAAAGTTGGGCTTCTCAGAAAATCAGTACTATTGGCGATCTCAACTTTCGTTATGAAAAACATCAATTCGCTGGCGAGTACCTGCGCTAACGTCGTAGACATTGAACGCGTTCATTTCCTGTCCGTATAGATGAAGACTGACCGTGGTTTGTCGGGATTCAGGAACGCCGGTTTTATGAATATGGTCGGGATTCGGGACGAACGTGGTGACCGTGCCTTCACCCAGCAAAATCGGGCCGCCGCGATGCAGTTCGATATTTGTATCTCCGTCACGATCTGTGTCGACCCGTATAAAATTTTGTTCTTCCAATACACCCTGAATAACGCCGACCAGGCCCCAAGTGCCGTGATCGTGTACCGGGGTCCATTGTCCTGGTTTCCAAACAAGCGCATAAAGCGAAGGCCCACCCTTGGAATCGACATATACCGAGTTGCGTGCGTAGTGGCCATCATCTTCTCGAAAGTGTTCAGGTTTGAGAAATGTGCGTGGGCCGTTAATGAGTCGATGCAGCATGGGCGCGATGGCCTCGACGTAGTCCGCCGGCTCGTTCAGGCGTTCCGTTGCGGCGCAGGTTTCCGACATAAAACGGCTTACTGTGTATTCGCTCATGTTCGCTCGCTCATTGGTAATTTTCTAGATCGAGATGCTATGCGCAGTAGATATCGTAAAGACAGTCCATCCATCATGGTGTTATCTCGGCCGCGTCAGATGACATACACAAGCACATACGCGCTCAGCAGTACGGCAATCCAGAGCGCAGTGGTGCCGATTGACCACGCTCGAGCAAAGATCCCGTGGCGATGTTCGCTGATCGAACCAAGGTGTCCTTCAGCGCGTTTACGAAGGGCGCCGAGTTGTTTGCGGCCGTAGGTGCTGAATGCTGCGCCTGCTTTCACGATAAATTTCGATCCGGTTTTCGTGGCATTGAATAATGCGACGCGCCAGATCCAGTCTGAATCCAAGCTCACCGTGAGCGTCCGCTTCATTAGCGGCAGCAACAGGAAAAATGCGAGGCCCGAGAACAGTAACAACTGAAGGTAGAACAGAACCTTGCCTGTCGTGTAGGGCGTGTAGTCAACCGGGTAGGGCAAGAATGCATAGAGCAAACCCGGGAAGATGCCCAACAAGAGACACAACGCGCTCATCAGCACCATCGCTGCTGCCATGTTCCAGGGCGCGTCTTTGGGACGGAGCCCCGAGTCTTTCTGGAAGAACACAAACCACGGAAACTTGATACCGGCATGCAGGAAGACTCCGGCGGACGCAGCCGCCAGCATGAAGTAGACAAACACGAGGCTCTCATCCGCCGCTGCCTGCGAGATCATGGTCTTGGTCGTGAAGCCGGAGGTGAGCGGAAATCCAGAGATCGCTAGCGCGCCGATGATGCCGCAAACGGCCGTTAGTGGCATCGTACGAAATAGACCGCCAAGGTCCGTGCATCGGGAGAAGCCGGTGCGATAGATAACCGCTCCGGCGCTCATAAAAAGCAGCGCCTTGTAGAGAATGTGAGCGAAGGCGTGTGCGGCCGCACCGTTCAGGGCCATTTCGGTGCCGATGCCAATCGCACAAACCATGAATCCCACCTGGTTTACGATCGAGTAGGCAAGAATTCGTCGTACATCATTTTCGAGCAGTGCGTAGATGATGCCGTACATCACCATGAACAGGCCGATGCCGATCAACACGGACTCACCCGGGAATAGCAGAATCAATGCGAGCACAGCCGTCTTGGTCGTGAATGCCGACAGGAATACGGAGCCAGTAGGACTCGACTCGGGATACGCATCGGATAGCCATGCGGATACCGGCGGCGCCGCAGCGTTGATGAGTATTCCAGTGAGAATCATCCATGTGTCGAAGTTAGTGGCCAGCATCGGTCGAACGTCAATCGAGCCGGTGTGGACAGCGACGCCTTCAATGCCGACCTTTAATATTACACCGCCCACCAGATGCATGATGGCGTAGCGTGTGCCGGCCGCACGAGCAGACGGTGTACCGCCGCACCAGACGACGACCGTGGAAAAAAGGGCCATCAGTTCCCAATACAGAAAAAACGTAATGAGGTCGCCTGCAAAGCTCACGCCGATGGCACCGGCCGCATAAATATAGGCCGCCGAGAGTTCGTACCACTTGGCTTGGCGGAACGCATACAAGCCGCCACCGAAGGCCATCAAAGCGAAGATCGTGGCAAATAGTCTTCGGAGCGGGCTGCCCTCGATGGGCTCAATCGAGTAATCAAGGAAGTTAACGGTTGCGACGACGCCGTCAGGAATCTGCCAGATAGCCCACAGTGTCAGTAAAGGTGTGCCGAGTACGAACACACTCCGCCAGTGTCCGCGCAGAAGCCCGATAAGGATCGCACCGGCGACCATGACGAGTGCCGGTGGCAGCAGCTCAAACATCGTCATCTCCGGAGGAGAAATAGTCTTCATTGCGCTTCAGGACGAAGCCGAGTCCTTTCGCCACCAATACCATGACAAGGCAGGACAAAAAGCCGAACCCGGCACCAAATCCGAACCAGCCATCCACACCGAAATAGCCTTTGACGTAGATGAACATCTGAGCAACGACGGTCAGGGCGAGCACGATAGAGAAACCCCACCAGAGCTTGCGGATGGTCGTCGGGCGAGTCAGGCAGTGTGAATTGTCGTCGTTCATCAAAGCCCCTGCACCAGTTGTCGTTCAAGCTCCAGGACAGGACCATTGAAAAAGAAAAACGCGAGCGTTAGCGCTGCCGTTATGGTCAACGCAAGTACGACCGCGAACGGCGCTTCGCCATGGTCCTTCATCGGTGGCGTGTCTTCTTTAAGGAACCACGCCATGTAAATAATTGGCAGGAAGTAGGCCGCGTTCAACGCGGTACTGGTGACAATCGCTGCGATCGCGACGTAATTATCCGCCTGGAATGCGCCGGCGAGGATGTACCACTTCGAGACGAAGCCGGCGGTTGGCGGGACGCCGATCATGCTGAGTGCGCCAATGGTAAAGGCGGCCATTGTCCATGGCATGCGTCTGGCGATGCCACGCAGTTGACGCAATTCGGTTTTCTTGGCCGCCGTGTAGATTGCGCCTGCTGCAAAGAACAAGGTGATCTTGCCAAAGGCATGCGCCACCATATGCACCGCCGCGCCGACCTCTGCCAACGGTTTGAGAATAGCTGTTGCCATTACAACGTAGGACAGCTGCGCGATGGTTGAGTAGGCTAGGAGACGCTTGAGGTTTTGCTGCCGCAGTGCGACGACACTCGCCGCGATAATCGTGAACGCTGCCACATAGACCAACCAACTGCTGCTCGGTTCGGCAAACAGAAAGTCGACACCGAAGATGTAGATAATGACCTTGGTTATCGTGAAGACCCCGGCCTTGACGACCGCGACCGCATGCAACAGCGCACTGACCGGTGTCGGCGCAACCATTGCCGCCGGCAACCAGCGATGCACCGGCATAACGGCAGCCTTACCGATGCCAAAGACAAAAAGTCCGAGCAGGAGACCAACGGCTGGTCCGGCAAGCTTGCCCTCAAGAATGCCGCCCGGTGTGAAGGTACCCGTTCCTGCAATATGATAAACCCAAATAATGGCGGGAAGCAGCAGGCCAATCGAGGTGGTCAATAGCACACCCAGGTAGACTCGCGCCGAGCGCACCGTTTTTGCATCGCCCTTGTGCGATACCAGCGGGTAAGTGCACAGCGTGAGAACTTCGTAGAACAGGAACAGCGTAAGCAGGTTGTCAGCGAACGCGATGCCAATGGCGGCGGACAGGGCAATTGCAAAAAAGATATAGAAGCGCGTTTGGCTCGATTCGTTGTTGCCGCGCATGTAGCCAATCGAATAGATTGAGTTGACGATCCAGAGGCTCGATGCCAGTGCCGCGAACAGCATGCCAAGCGGCTCTACCTTGAATGCGATTTCTACGCCGGGAACGATTTCGCCCAGGAACAAAGAAGGCCGTCCACCTTGCATCAGTTCAGGCACCAGGCTCCAGACCGTCCAGGCCAGGGCTCCTGCCGTTAGTAGCGTAACCGTTTCGCGCGCATTAGCACCGAAGCGGCTGGCTGCTGCAATGCCGAGCGCGCCAACGAGTGGCAGCGCAATTGCTATGAGAATAACGTTGCTCGCGTTCATGGCACGTGTCTGAGCAAGAGCTCGGCGGCGGTCGACGACAGCGTCACGGGCAATGTGGGCACCAGCCCGAAATAAAGATTCGCGAGTGCTACTGTCCATGTGGCGGCGAGCAGTATCGGAGGCGCTTCTCGAGGCGGTGCCGCATCAACCTTCGCAGCGCCGAAATAGGCCGTCTCGACGATACGCCAGATATAAACCAGTGCCATCAACGAACTGATGACGATTACGGCAATCAGCACTCCGCCGAGCATGCCTTCGTTGAGCGCAGCAGTAATCAGATACCACTTGCTCACAAAGCCCGCGGTGCCGGGTATACCAATAAGGCTCAAGCCTGCAACAACAAACGCTGCCATCGTCCAGGGCATGTGACGCGCGGCGCCGGAAATGTCGTTGAGGCGTAACCCCGAACAACGCGTCGCGAGACAGGTAACGACCAGGAACAGGCCACCCTTGGCGAGCGCGTGATTGAAAATATGCAGGACACCTGCGGTGAGCCCGGCGAGACTGACAAGACTTGCACCGAGCAGGATATAGCCGATTTGCGCGATGGATGAATACGCGAGCATGCGTTTGAGGTTACGTTCAAACAGAGCAACGCCCGAACCGACCAGGATCGCGAGCACTGCAAGCGGCATCAAAAAATAACCGAACTGTACGTCGTGGCCGATCAGGTTCGGTTGAAAGACGAAGAAGTCGAACCGCAATAACAGATACAGCGAGACCTTGGTCGAACACGCGGCCAGAAACACAGTGACGGCATTCGGTGCGTAGGTATAGGCGTTCGGCAGCCACACGTGCAGCGGAAACACTGCGGCCTTGAGTGCGAGGCCGATGGTGATGAAGCCGGCTGCCACCAGGATTGGTTTCAGGTCCGCTACCTCGTGAATTCGAAGTTCCATATCGGCGAGATTTAATGTGCCTGTCATCAAGTAGATGAGGCCGATGCCGACCAGATAAAAAGTCGCGCCAATAGTGCCCATGATCAGGTATTTAAAGACGGCGGGCAGGGCGCGCCGGTCCGCGCCCCCGGAGATCAGGACGTAACTTGCGAGTGCGGAAATTTCCATGAAGACGAAGATATTGAAGGCATCGGCCGAAACGGGAATACCCACGAGGCCCGCTAGCGCAAGCAGCCAGGCAGAATAGAACAACGGTTGTCGCTCGGCGCCGATATCGGCGTCGAGTGAGTCTCGTGCGGCAATCAGCGCTATCGTCGACGCGCCGGTAACGAGCAGTAGCAGTAACGCGCTAAACGCGTCGACGCCGAGTTCTATACCGTAGGGTGCGGGCCAGCTGCCCATTTGATAGGTGAAACTTTCCCCGTCGAGAACGCCGAGAGTGAGCGCGATTGCAATGGCGAAGGCGAACACACTTGCCGCCGTGGCCGCCGCCCACGCCAGACCTCGTGGCCGCAGCAACATTACTAGCGGTGCGCTTAGCATCGGCACGACAACTTGCAGCGCCGGTAGATGGTGGTTCCAGTCAATCACCGCCGATCAATCTCTTGTATTTCGTGCTCCTCAATCGAACCGTACTCTTCCTTGATACGCACCACGATGCCAAGGCCCAGTGCCGTCGTCGATATGCCAACGACAATTGCAGTAAGAATCAATACCTGCGGGAGAGGATTGGAGAACAATTGATTCTCGACACCGGCCTGAATAATTGGGGCCGTTCCACCTTCAACTTTGTCCATCGTGATATAGAGCAGAAACACAGCTGATTGAAATATGGAAAGCCCAATCAGTTTCTTGATGAGATTGTGCTTCGCGATCACGGTATAGAAACCGATCATGAGCAGTACGGCGAATACCCAATAGTGATACAGCCCGAGTAGTTCCATCAGACGCGTCCACGACCAGCAAAGGAGTGGAATACATTTAGCAACACCCCAGTAACTGTGATGCCGACGCCAGCCTCAATCAGCAGCAGACCGATGTGTTGGCCATCGATAGGATCATTCGCGAGTACCGAGTAGTCGAGAAAGTTGCCGCCCATAAGGATGCCTGCGATTCCGACAGCACCGAACAGCAACGCGCCACCGGCAACGAGCCCGTCGAGCACTGGCTTTGGTAGTACACGTAGTGCTTGTGCCTCTCCCTCGAGCAGCGCGTACAAAATGATCGAAGCAGCGATGATGGCCCCGGCTTGAAAGCCGCCGCCGGGACCGTAGTCGCCGTGAAATTGAACGTAGAGCCCGAACAGCAAAATAAATGGGACTAACATGCGTCCGACCACGCGCGGCACCAGATAGTGGCGCAAGCCATCGCCCATGCCGTCAACAGCGATACGGGCAGCACCGGGTTCGCGTCGCGCCTTTGCACCCAATAGAAACATCACGCCGATACCGGCCGTAAAGACCACGAAAACCTCACCAAGCGTGTCGTAGCCGCGGAAACTTCCGAGTACAGCCGTTACCACATTTGGAATATCGATAACTTCGGGAGTTTGCTCGAGATACCACGGAGCGACATGCTGATGAACGGGTGCGTCTGGATCACCGAAGCGCGGCTTGTCAAAAGTTGCGTAGATCACCAGTAACGTGACCACGCCGACAACGCCGAGCGGCAACAACCGGTTTGTCCGGTTCGTGCGCTCATGTTCACCGGTGAGCGCTAGCGCGCCGAGGAACAATACGGTTGAGATTCCTGCGCCAATCGCCGCTTCGGTGAGCGCCACATCGGCCGCATCCAGAAGAAAGAAGTTCGCAGCCATCAACAGGCTGAACACACCAGTCAGTATGACAGCGACGAACAGATGTTGCGTCCGCACGATTGCCAGAGCTGTTATGACCAGCAGCGTGAGCAGGAAAACTCCAAACAGGATTGTCACTTGTCGTCGTCCGTTTTCGGCTGCGCAATGTCCGGTCGTACACCGGCAAGGAGGGCCGCGCTTGCGAGAGCATTTGAGGCGGTTGGGCTTGTTAGCAATAGAAACAGCAGAATGGCGGCAAGCTTGACGGTCGCAAGCGATGCGCCGGCCTGCACCATAATTCCTGTAATAACCAGCACCGCCCCCATTGTGTCGGTAAGGCTCGCCGCATGAATGCGCGTGTAAAGATTCGGCATACGCAGCGCGCCAACTCCGCCAATGAACACGAAGGCACCGCCGAGTGTCAGCAGTATCCAACTAAGAATGTCGGCAAGTACTGCCACTAGGTTTCGCCTTCTGCATCGCGCGGGCGACGGCGGATGAATTCGAGTACGGCGAACACGCTGATGAAATTGATCAGCGCGTAAGCGAGTGCCAGATCGAGAAAGTCTGGTCGGCCATAGAGGAAAGCAATCACTGCGAGCAGCAGCACGGTTTTGGTGCCGAACATGTTGGCGGCGAGAACCCGGTCGTAGATACTTGGTCCCAGAAGGGCTCGACCTAAGGCAAGTGCCATTGTGATCAGGGTTGCAATGGTAACGGCGTAGTACATCTCAATCGCTCCGCAAAGCAGCGACACGTCGGTCCATTTCACCGGCCAGCAAATCATCGGCGCCGCCGCGAGTCAGCGTGTGTACTTTGATGACACCACGATGTACGTCTAGGGCCAGCGTACCGGGCGTCAAAGTGATGGAGTTGGCGAGAATAGCCTGATCGACCGGGTGCTTCGTACTCGCTTTTATCTCAACGACCTGCGGGTCGATTGGCAAGCGTGGATTGATCACCAGTCGGGCGACTTCAATACTGGATCGAACGACCTCTTTTGAGAGCCAGCCCCAATAACGAACCAGTCGAAATCCGTAACGGAACGCAAAGACGTCGTCGTGGAAGAAACCCATGCGTCGCGACAGGTAGACAGTTAGCAAGCATGAAAACGCTCCCAGCCCCAGCAACAATGGCTTGTATACCCCGGACCAAAGCAACCAGGCAGAAACGAGTAATAACAGGAGTAACAGCATTCTCGCTGCTAGTGAGTGCCGGAAGGTCACCGGCTGGACTCATTAGTCATCGTCCATCTCGCAAGGGTATTCCTTGCGCAGGGTTGAATAGACAGCATCGCGTGCCAGTAACTGCTCGTCAAGAAACTTTCGGTTCATGAGGTTGTGCACAACTTTCTCGACTACCTCTATAAGTAGTACAGGATCGCCAAGACAGAAGTCGGCGTAAACGGTAGAACCGTAGCGCTTGGTATTGCGGCCAAGGCGAGTGCGAATTGCGCGCTCGGAGTAAGTCTCTTCACGATCGAGTTCGGCTGCAACGTTCAGCATGACGCGCTCGTCGGTAGCAACCGCGCCGTCGATGAATCCTTGCACGTATCGCACGCAAAAGATGGCGTCTTTGCCGTCCGCGTCTTCAAAATAGTGAACACAGTGTTCGGCGAGCTCCGGTGTTGAGAGCGGCTCAACGGCCCGCGCCTCGTTGACCATCAGCAGCACAGCCGCGAGCCATGCGCCAATAAATGCAGTCTTTGTGATCATCTAATGTTCTCCGCGCCAGGCGCAATTATTGTTGGGAAACTTAGGAGGGTTTGTCTTGCCATTTGAGGATGGTCGTCAGAAGATCGCCCACGGTGCAATATGACTCGAGGGGATGGCGCAGATTTGCATCGACGTTGATGACGTAGTGGTTGCGTCGGCCTTCTTTGACGCGCGTCAGGATCTCGGCCTTCTCCAATTCAGTCACCAAGCGAAACGCGGTGCGCTCAGTTATTCCCACGCGATCCGCAACATCACGCAGCCGGGCGTCCGGGTTGTCCGCCAGGCATACCAACACGTGTGCGTGGTTACTAAAGAATGTCCAGCCCAGCGCCGCATCCGTCATGATCGACTTCTCACCGTACTTCTCCTACAGCATCTAATCTGTCAATTAGTTCTATACAACCATAACAGGTTAAATTAAACAAGAGATGTATATCTAGTATTAGCTCTCGCTATGAGAAACATCGATTCGCTGGCGAGTACCTGCGCCAAGGTCGTAGACATTGAATGCATTCATTTCCTGTCCGTATAGATGAAGACTGACCGTGGTATTGCGGTATTCGGGAACGCCGGTTTTATGAATGTGGTCGGGATTCGGGACGAACGTGGTGACCGTGCCTCCACCCAGCAGAATCGGGCCACCTCGACGTAGTTCGATATTCGTGTCTTCGCCACAAATTTTGTCGACCCGTATGAAATTTTGTTCTTCCAACACTCCCTGAATAACGCCGACGACGCCCCAGGTACCGTGATCGTGCACCGGGGTCCATTGTCCTGGCTTCCAAACAAGCGCATAAAGCGACGGCCCACCCTCGGAGTCAACAAATACCGCATTGCGTGCATAGTGATCATCATCTTCTCGAAAGTGTTCAGGTTTCAGAAAAGTGCGCGGGCCGTTAATGAGTCGATGCAGCATCGGCGCGATTGCCTCGACGTAGTCCGCCGGCTGGCTCAAGCGTTTCGTGACGGCGCAGGTCTCCGACATAAAACGACTTATTGTGTATTCGCTCATGTTCGCTCGCTTATTAGCAATTATTTAGATCGACAGCCCAAGCGTGGGCGGCGGAAGATAGCGGCACCCGGTGGTCAGAAGTCGGCGTCCGTCAGGGCAAATGAGAAGGCGAGTGCGGCCTTCCGACGCCGCGAGTAGATGTCACCAGCGACTTCGCGGATGCGCTCAAGACTGGCATCGAAATCACTCAGGATCTTTGCCTCCTGGACCATTGTTTGAGAACCGATCTTGGAGAGCGCGCCCGCATCAATGTAAAAAGCAATCTTGATCGTGCGATCATAGCCCCAAAACCACACGCCTCGATTCGTCACATCGTAACTGCGGCTTGAGTTGGGAAAGCTAAGCGCCATGCCGTTCTCCTTTGACATTCAGCTGAAGTCGTCTCTGCCGCGCGTGCAAACTGGACTCAGTCATCGCCATTCGTGAATCCTAGTAGGTGTAAGAGGCTGGTAAACAGATTGAAAATTGCGACGTACAGCGTGACGGTAGCCATGATGTAGTTGGTTTCGCCACCGTTAATAATGTTGCTGGTCTGATACAGGATCAAGCCAGCCATGAGCATGACGAACGTCGCGGAAACCGCCAGCGAAAGCGCCGGCATCTGCAAAAATATCGCGCCCAAACTAGCGAGAAAAGCCACCACAATGCCCGCCAGCAAGAAGCCGCCCATGAAACTGAAATCTTTGCCGGTGGCGCGCACGTAAGTCGATAAGCCCAGGAAGATTGCGGCGGTTGCGCCCATCGCTAACATCACGATCTGACCGCCGTTGGGCAGAGTCAGATAGGCGTTGAGAATAGGCCCAAGCGTATAGCCCATGAAGCCGGTGAGGGCGAACACGAAAGCGATACCCAGGTTGCGATGGCGAAACTTCGTTGTCAGAAACAGCAAGCCGAAATAGCCCGCCAGGGTGAGCATCAGTCCTGGGTGCGGTAAATTCAGCGC
Source organism: uncultured Woeseiaceae bacterium (assembly GCA_964568835.1). Taxonomy (GTDB): domain Bacteria; phylum Pseudomonadota; class Gammaproteobacteria; order Steroidobacterales; family Woeseiaceae; genus UBA1847. The sequence goes on from CAZMRZ010000009.1 coordinate 53,605, forward strand.
CATCGAAACGCCCGCGGTCAGCGCGCTGAACAGCAACGTCATGGACAGCAGTTGATAGGTGTTGCGAAGCACTCTGTTGGTGGCAAGTACGGTTTCTTGTTTGCCAGTTTGTGCGTGCGAGGTTGAGGTATTCATTCCGCGTTAAGCTCCTAATCAATTCATTCCGGTGGTGGTCGCTGGTTCGGCATTTGTGATTGCGCTATATACACCGCAGGCTCGAGCCTTGTCGCGTCGCCGCGCCAGCCGGCGTTTGATGGTGCGTTCAGCGCGGTTAGCTGCTCGACCGATCGCGCCGTACAAATCGGACTCAACCTCTTCAACCACCACATCAGCCAGACCGGCCAAGTGCACTTGCACATGACAGTAGCTATCCGCCCGACTGCGCCCACCGTGGCTGGAAAGCCGCATCACCACTCGCTGGATGTGTTCGTCATAATCGGTCAGAGCAGACCGCAGGCGGTGACCGGCGTGGCGGCGCAAAGCGTCGGTCAAAGAAAAGTCGAGTGCGTGAACTACGATCTGCATGGGGTTCCCCTGTAGCAGCTGTTCTTGTCTGTAGACGCGATATCCTAGGCAATATCAATTAACATGAAAAGTCGATTATAATGATAGTACTCGTCGAATTTTCCGAAGTAATGGTAAGGCCATGATTAACTACAAACATCTGCATTACTTCTTCGCGGTGGCGCGCGAAGGTGGCATCGCCC
>CAZMRZ010000010.1:0-32582 GCA_964568835.1 uncultured Woeseiaceae bacterium
GGTACCCAGCACGCTGGCAACGACGCTAAATTGAGGATCATCCGAGCGCACCAGTGAAATACTGACCTCTTCGCCGAGAAAACGACCACCCAGCCCCTCGCTCTCAATCCGATCTCGGCCGATCGTCACCTCACCAATCAAGTCCGTAATTGGCGGCTCGAATCCCTCAATGGCCAACGTGCCGTTATTGCTGCGCATGCGAGCGGTAAACTCAAAATCCTGGACGCGTTCTCTTTGCAGCGGCACCATGAGCTTCAGCGCGAAAGTCGCATCACCGGAAACCGCCACTCGATCGAGTTGCCCGTCGAATACTTTCGCGATCGGACTGCGCGTCGAGAATTCTCGAATGTCACCCAATGTGCTCGCAGAGAACGTCTCAATGCTCAGCACAGGATCGCGAAGATCGGGAATATCGACACTCGCGTTGATCACCGACATGCCAGCGCTCACCGAACGATTCTGCGTCGTATAGAGCCGGACGTTATCGAGAATGACCTCCATATCCGACTGCTCGGTCGCTGGCCACTCCTGATGGTACTTAAACGTCATATTTCGTACAGAGGCCTGCATCAACAATCGACCTTCGCCGCCATCAAAAGGAAACTTGTCGAGCGGGCCGTTAAGGGTTGTCGTACCCCGCGTAATTGCGCCGCTGACGAGCGCCATCTGGAACCAATCGTAGAGCTTCGGTTCCAGTCCATTCCGAGGAATGTATCGTTTCGCTTCAGCGAGGTCCGAAATGCTCCAGGTACCGGCGAGGTCAATCTCGGGTGATGTGCCGTCGTTGTTCAATACCAGTTGTATGTTGCTTTGACTACTAAATATCTCGCTCGAAATTCTGATGCTGTCAGAGAGGACAGTAGTTCGATTCGCACTGTTGCGCCAGATAACCGTCCCGTCAGCCTTGTTAATCAGAATGGGGACGTCAAGGTATTCTGGCGCAAGCACTTCCAGATCCGTGGAGTCGATTTCAAGCCGACCGCCCGCGCGATTGGCTCGTAACAAACCGGAGAATCCCTGCACACCGGGCCGGCTGCCCGCTCCTGATAGTCCGATCCGATCCAGATCGGCCGACACATTGAAACGCAGCGCATCGCTACCCAAATCCGACACGGTCGCGACCAGGTTGCGAATGACTCCGGTCGGCTCGAATTGTCCGAACGTCTCTTTTTGTTTGTCATTCAGCCAGGGTTCAACCAGCTGAAAATCGTCAAGACTGAGGTAAGATGCCCGCGCGTCCAGCATGATGATCTGACCGTCTACATCGACACTCGCCTCAACATGCAGCGTTGTTTCAGGCCATTCGTGATCGTCAAATTCGACGACGAGGTCGTTTGCGGCGACCAGCCAGTCTCTGTCACTGACATCAACTTCCACGCGACCGCTTATGTCGAAGAACTCGTTACCCGAAAGCGCTACGTCGACGAAATCAAGTTCTGCGCTTGCGCTTCGAACTTTGCCGTTTCCGAACGCCAGCGCTAGCTCCAGATCGCCCGTGCCGGACCCAAACTGCCACTGGTTTTTTGAGAGCCCCGACCAACCCGACAGGCTGATGTTGTCAGCGTCGAGGACAATATCCCATCCCCGTTCCTCAACGGGCAATCCAAGCACCTGTACGGCGGAGACGCCGAGTTGCCGACCCAGAGCATCGGGTAGTTGAATCCTGGCATCTGCGGCAATTCGTTTTTCGTCGATACTCACGCCGATCCGGGGAATCTCAAAGAAAAGCGGTCGCTTGTCGCCAGGCTGCATAAACCTCAGCTCTATGTCTTCACCAATGACTTCTATGTCCTTGAGTGGCGCCTGCGACTCATCCGGACGGGACGGCATCAGCTCGTCCAGAGAAACACCCTGTATTCGATAGCTACCGTCTTCGAGCTCGCGAATATCGACGCTGGTTTCTCGGATCACCAGGTGATCGACGACCACAGACTGTTCAAACAACAATCTCAGAAACCCGACGCCCACCCGCACTTCTTCTGCTGCCAGCACTCGAACGCCGTTCTCCGGTCGAATGATTTCCGCATCATAAAATTCAAGTTCCGGGCCGCTGAGGCCCCAACGCGCATCCATACCGGAAAACTCAACTTGCATTCCGATCGCCTCGCTTGCGCGCATCTTGATCTCGTCCTGATACTCGGGAACGCGGGGCAGAAATAATCTGAACAGCCCGACAGCGATCGCCAACAGAATTACGACGCCTGCCGCAGCGTAGACGAAAAATTTAATCAGTCGACGAAGAAATTGTTTCATTAGTTCTGGCTAGCCCGTCGTCACATCAGGACAACGTCAAATTGATCCTGCAAGTACAGGGACTCAGTTTGCAGGCGTATCGTTTTTCCGGTTTGTTCTTCAAGGTCCGCCATGCTTCTGGCTTGCTCGTCGAGTAATAACTCAATGACGCTTTGGTGCGCGAGAACCAGAACCTCATCGAACTCGAATTGTCGCGACTGCCGGATGACTTCACGAAAGATTTCGAAGCAAACGGTCTCGGCCGTCATGACGAATCCGCGCCCGCTGCATGCTGGACAATCTTCGCCCAGAATGTGCTGCAGACTTTCGCGAGTCCGCTTGCGCGTCATTTCAACGAGACCCAGCGGTGATACAGGCGTTATCTGGTATCGAGCATGATCGCGTGACAACGAATTTTCCAGTACCCGCAGGACGTTGTCTCGATGACCCTCCTCCTCCATGTCGATGAAGTCGATAATAATAATGCCGCCGAGATTTCGCAGCCTGAGTTGCCTGGCGATGGCGACCGCCGCCTCCAGATTTGTACGGTAGATCGTCTCTTCGAGATTGCGGTGGCCGACGTAACCGCCCGTATTCACATCGACCGTCGTCATGGCCTCGGTTTGGTCAAAAATAGTGTAACCACCCGATTTTAAAGAAATACTCCGATCCAGTGACTTGCTGATTTCGTCCTCGATCCCGTGCAAATCGAAGATCGGGCGGCGCCGTTTGTAGAGTTCCAGCATGGGTTCAACATCCGGGATATAGGTTCGGGTGAAATCCTGCATCGCGACGAAATCGGACTCGGAATCCACCAAAATTCGTTCCACATCAATCGTTACCAGATCGCGCAATACGCGTAATGGCAACGACAGATCCTCATGAACCAGTGATTTTGCATTGGCCAGCCTGCACCGTTGCTGAACAACATCCCAGAGTTTCAGCGTATAGCGCAGATCAGCAGAGATGACGTCCTCCGATGTACCCTCCGCGACGGTCCGCACGATCGCGCCGCACGTCAGTCCATGCTCTTCGAGCAGACCTTCTACGATGCCGCGCAGACGATCGCGCTCCTCATCGTCTTCGATACGCGCGGAGACACCGACCGTCTCGCTGTGCGGCAACAGGACGAGGTGTCTGGACGGTATCGTTATGTAGGTTGTTAGCCGAGCGCCCTTGTTACCCAAGGGATCTTTGACGACCTGAACCATGATGCCATCGCCTTCACGAACCAGATCTTTGATATTCGGCACATCGTCGCCGGAATCGGCGGCGTCAGGGCGCGCGACATCAGACGCATGCAGGAACGCGGTTCTTTCGAGACCAAGATCGATGAAGGCCGCCTGCATGCCAGGCAAGACCCGCGATACCCGGCCTTTGTAAATATTGCTGATCAGTCCGCGTCTGGCCGCCCGCTCGATATAGACCTCCTGCAGCACGCCGTTTTCGAGCAGGGCGGCGCGCACCTCACTCGGCGTGACGTTGATCAGGATTTCTTCTTTGAGCGATTCGTCCGTCATGTCTGTTTCGCCAGGACCTCAATTCCAGCCGACTTCAATAGCTCGACCGTTTCAAAAACCGGTAGTCCCATGACGCCGGAGTAGCTTCCGTTGATAGCCTCAACAAACATGCCGCCCAGCCCTTGAATGCCATAGGCACCTGCTTTGTCACAGGGTTCCCCACTTTGCCAGTATGCCGTCGCCTCGTCCTGAACTATTTCGCGAAATCGCACACCGGTCGCGGATAATACGGCACGCGTTCCATCGGCTGTCCGCAACGCCACACCCGTCAGCACTGAGTGTGTTTGTCCTGATAATGCCAGCAACATTTCGACAGCATCATCACAGTTGCGCGGCTTTCCGAGCACTCGATCGCCAAGAACAACCACCGTATCGGCGGCGAGAACTATTCCGGCATCAGTGGCCACACCCGCCGCGGCTTCAGCCTTAGCCCTCGCCAACCTCAATACCAGGTCCTCCGGCGACTCGCCGTCGATAGGCGTCTCGTCTGTATCGACCACCACGACTGTGAACTCGACACCCAGAGTTTGCAGGATATCGCGCCGCCGCGGTGAGGTTGACGCAAGGTATAATTGGGATGATGGGACCATAAGTGGTTTTTCAGGAGCGATGATAAGGATGGCCAGCTTGCAACGACCACGCGCGATACAGTTGTTCGGCCAAAAGTGCTCGCGCCATGCCGTGGGGTAATGTCAGTTCCGACAGCGACCAGAGCCTGTCGGCTCGCTGCCTCACGACGTCCGATACGCCGTCAGGCCCACCAATGATGAAACAGAGATCCCGGCCGTCCGTTTGCCATTCTGATAATCGTGTCGCGAGCGATTTACTGCTTAGTTGTTTCCCGCGTTCGTCGAGCAAAATGACCTGCTCCGTCGCGCTGAGCTTTGCGAGAATCAGCTCACCTTCTGCTTCCATGGCCTGGCGAGACTTATCGTTTTTATTTCGACGTACAGTCGGAATAACGTCGAGTCGAAATTTCCACTCGCGCGGAAACCGCTCGGTGTATTTGTCGAAGGCCTCGTCCACCCAGGACGGTTGGCGATCACCAACAGCTAAGAGGCGAATATGCACGGACAGTGTCCTGTAGCGCTGAGAGTTAGCGAATGAAGCAAACAGGACACTAGCCGTCGGTCGCTGCCGCATCTCCGGACGGAGTGATCGACCAGAGTTTCTCCAGATTGTAGAACTCACGCACCTTCGGCAACATGACGTGAACCAGTGCGTCCTGCAGGTCCAACAGTACCCACTCGCCGCCTTCTTCGCCTTCGACGCCAATTGGTCGGTGACCGGCCGCTTTGGCTTTTTCCGAGACGTTATCGACCAACGCCTTAACGTGCCGCGATGAAGTACCGCTTGCGACGATCATCCAGTCGGTCACAGTCGTCATATCGCCGACGTAGAGCTTGGTGATATCCAGCCCTTTGATCTCGTCCAGGGCATCGACCACGAGGTCGCTCAGTTCTTCGCTATTCATTCATGATTCTCATACGTGCTTGTCGACTCCAATTGTCGCGCGTAAGACGCGCTCCTACGTTGATTTCTTCGCGCGTAAGACGCGCTCCTACGATACGTTGTAAATCTTGCTCTCAATAATCACATCTCTCACCGCATCGGGCATTAGAAACCGCGGATCTCTGCCGGCCGCGACCAAATCCCGAATCTCGGTTGATGCGATCTCAAGCTGTGTGACCGCGTGGATGTGAATGCGCCCGTGCGTCGCGCCGTGCAAATCATCAACGCGGTGCGTGCCGTGCTCAGTGATCAAATCGCCCAATGGACCGATGTCCGGCGCTTTCCAGCCGGGTCGGTGAGCGACAACAATGTGGGCAAAATCGAGAATTTCGTCCCATCGGTGCCAGTTAGACAGACCCAGGAAAGCATCCATTCCCACAATCAGACCCAATGAACGGTCGGGAAATTCCTCGCGGAGCCCAATGAGAGTGTCGATGGAATAGGACGGCCCGTCTCGGCGTAACTCGCGGTCATCGCTGACGAAGCCCGCCTGCCCTTTGATCGCGACGTCAACCATGCGAAATCTGAGTTCCGCATCGGCGAACGTCATGCCACGATGCGGTGGATCGCCACAAGGGATGAATCGAACCTCATCGAAGCGCAACGCCTGCAGCATCTCGAACGCCGTTCTGAGGTGCCCATAGTGGATCGGATCGAAAGTACCGCCAAAGACACCGATCGGCTTCATTGCGACAAGCTCACAACCACGTCGGTCGCCATTTGCCAGGGATTACCCGCGCGCTGGCCCTTGGCCGCCGCGTCAGCGCGGCCGGTCGCTTTGAGCATCTTGTGAAAATCGCCGTGTTGATGCCGGCTGATGCAGCTGCGCACCAGACCCTGGCGATTTCGCCAGACACCGGATTTCTGCATCGCGCCGCCAAGATCACCGCCCTGACGGATCACGTCGTCCAATGTCGCGAGAGTTCTCAATTCTCGGGTTAACGCCCACATGACGATAACCGGCTCCACGCCTTCGGAACGTAAACCACCGAGGATCTTGACCGAGCGATTCGCATCGCCTGCGAGGGCGGCGTCGGCTAATTTGTAAACGTCATAGCGACTGCTGTTGGCTACCGCTTCATTCACGGCTTCCGCCGTTACTTTCCCTTCGCCGAGTATCAAACGCAGCTTCTCTATCTCTTGTTGCGCCGCGAGCAGATTACCTTCAACACGATCCGCGATCATTGTTACCGCGTCGCGTTCCGGCTCAAGACCCGCCGCTCTCATTCGGTTAGCGATCCAGCCAGGCAGCTCCCGCACACCGATCGGCCACAGCGGCAACGACACGCCTTTCTGGTCGATGGTTTTCGCCCATTTGGACGCCGTACTGCCCCTATCGAGTTTTGGCCCGGTTACGATGAACAACAGCTCGGGCCCGGACTGTTCGACCAGATCAATGATCGCCGCACTTCCGGCTTTGCCCGGTTTGCCGGTAGGCAAGCGCAGCTCGATAATTCGCTGCTCCGCGAATAGCGACAGATTGCTGGTCGACGCAGTTAGTGCGCTCCAGTCGAACCCCGTCGTGGCGACGTGCAACTCGCGAGAGGTAAAACCGCGATTACGCGCTGCCTCGCGTACAGCATCAAGTGCCTCATCAACGAGCAGAAACTCGTCGCCAGTAACGAGGTAACAAGGAGCAAGTGATTTCAGGAGGTGTGACGAAAGCTGGTTAGCCTGGATCTTCAAGCAAGCTGCTCCATGCTTATTGATTCGTCCTCCAGGAGAACGGGTATTCCGTCGTCAACCGGGTAGATGCGTTTGCCATCATCCGTAATGAGCGCTTCGTCCAGGGCCTTCGAGACAGGTGACCCCTCGTGGTTCTGGAGCTCGCCGGCATCAATGGCGGCATTGACCCGGGCCAACTTGTCTTTTGCCAGCACCGAAAGTCCTTTGTGGGACACCGGGCATCGCAAGATTGTTAATAAACGCTTATCCATGCGGCTATTGTAGCGCGTCAACGGCGCTTGAGCACGGCTGCAAGCTCCCTATTTCCGACACTTTCCGCCGCTTCGATGGCGACCGGAACATCTTCCCCAAGGGGTTTGAATCGATCGTTGATCAATCGACAGCGCATGATGATTTTGAGCGCCGGAACCGTATCGCCGTGCCGAAGCAGGTCATGAACATAGTGTTGCGCGAAGAACAACGCATGTTGCTGATTCTCCCAGCCCAGCATCTTGTTGAAATACCAGGCCCAGGCCGCCTCGGGATCCTGGTCGTCGGCTATCCACTCTTTGATGTGCGCCAGCCCACTGTCACGATTGCCACGACTGATAAAGCCGTACGCGTGCGACAAAACCGATGCGCGAGCGGCCTCCATATTGCCTCGTATCTCCTCATCGCTTACCTCCGACGACTCCGGAATACTGACGTCATCGACCAGCCCGAAAGGCTCGAGCAACGTGCCTGTTAGCGCTGCGAACGAAAACAGACCGAAGAGGTACACGAAGTTTCCGGCCATGTTTGGCAATTGTCCCGCTTGCACGAAAACCCAGCCGATGACGATCAGATAGACAGAGGCGAGCCAGAAGCTCTCGGCGGTGGCGTTTAGCAGGCGACCAAGCGCGACAGGGTTCAGGCTCTGGAGCGGTGAGTGGGTTATTGCCAGAACGGCGAAGCTCGCTGGAAGTGTTCCACTCACGACCACCAGGAGCGCGTAGACGCCCGTCGTTCCGAAATATCCATGGATGGTAAACCCGAGATAGGTCAGGGCAACAGCGAGCAGCAATGGAAAAAACGTCCAAAGACTGTCGGTCCAGCTAAAAAATTCCGCGTCGAACGCGCGTGGCGGCTCTCCCTTCGCACATGTTTCGAGGACGATCATCAGGTAACGAAATATCGGCGGCAGACTCAAGATCAGCACCACAATACCCATCGGGTGGCCCGATGTGCCGATGCTCAGGATGGCCCATAGCAACAGCAGCGGCAGAAGCACGGTTACGGACATAACAGGCAGAAGTATCGCCTTGATCAGGCTAAGGGGTTTCATCATTGTCCTCTGCCACTTTCGGCACCGGATCGTATCCCGAACTTCCCCAGGGGTGGCATCGACCGATTCGCTTCATCGCCAACCAAGTTCCTTTCAGAAAACCGTGTACTTGCAGCGCTTCGATGGCGTAGCTGGAGCACGTGGGATCGTATCGGCAGTTTGAGCCTAACCACGGCGAGATCGCCAGCCTGTAAAACCGCAGTAATTGAATAAGCGGCCACGCGAGCATTTTGCTCACGGCATTCGGCATCAGGCGGCCTGCAAAGCCTCGGAGGCAAAACGGCGAATCGCTGTCAGCATCGACGACAAACCCGTGCTGCGTGTCGGGCTTAGATGCGCTTCGAGCTGCAACGCGGTTACAAAATCCGGCGGCGTGTCGAGGATGTCTTGCGGTTTGCGCCCGCTGTAAAGACGCAACAGTAATGCGATGAGTCCGGAGACGATAGCGGCATCGCTGATCGCATCGAAATGCAGGCGTCCATCCTGCTCTCTGGCAACAAACCACACCTGCGACTGACAGCCGCGAATGCGATTCTCATCGGTTCGCCATGCGTCGGGGAATTCCGGTAAGCGGCGTCCCATATCGATCAGGTATTGATAGCGGTCCATCCAGTCTTCGAACATCTCGAAGTCCTCGATAAGCTCCTGCTGCGCGACTTGAATCTCGTTGCTCATTTTCGTTTTTTCTCAGCTCTGACGCCAGGTCGTTCCGTCACGGCCGTCCTGAATAGTGACCCCTGCGTCCAGGAGTTGATCACGAATCGAGTCCGCCGTCTCAAAATCTCGTGCCTTCTTCGCAGCATTGCGTTTCTCGATCAATGACTCAATCTCATCAGAAGACAACTCGCCCTCAACGTGACCGGCAAACCAGGCTTCAGGATCATTGCCCAGCACGCCCATCAAGTCACCGCATGCGTACATTTGTGCAGCCAGCTCGACTCGGGATTTTTCGTCCGTTGCTTTGTTCAAGCGCTTCGCCAGACCGAAGAACTCAGCCATCGCCTTGGGTGAATTCAAATCGTCTTCGAGCGCTGCGATTAACGCAGCTGGAATCTCGGCGGCAGCACGAGCCTCGTCCGAGACGACGATCCCCTGCACGGCCCCATATAGTCTGTCCAACATCCGCCGCGCCGCTTCCAGTGTCTCGCCGGACCAGTCCAAAGGTTGTTTGTAATGCGCGCTGAGCAAAGCGAGGCGGATCACCTCACCCGGAACTGTCTTGATCAGCTCATGCACCAGCAAAACGTTGCCGAGTGACTTCGACATTTTCGTCTGATCCATACTGAGAAAACCGTTGTGCAGCCAGTAACGGGCAAACGGTGCGCCATCGTGCGCGCAGCTACTTTGCGCCATCTCGTTCTCGTGGTGCGGAAACACCAGGTCCCGGCCGCCAGCGTGAATGTCGATCGTGTCGCCCAGGTGCTTTTCCGCCATCGCTGAACACTCGATGTGCCAACCCGGTCGGCCAACGCCCCATGGCGATTCCCAGCCCGGTAGCTCCGGCGTCGACGGCTTCCATAAAACAAAGTCGTGGGCCGCTTTCTTGTACGGCGCGACTTCAACCCGGGAACCAGCGATCATCTCTCGCAAATCGCGCTTCGACAACGACCCGTAATCCGCGTCCGACGACACATCGAACAGAACGTGACCTTCGGCTTCGTAAGCAAAACCCTTGTCGATCAGCTTCTCGATCATCGCGACCATTTCTTCAATGTGGTGCGTTGCCCGCGGCTCGACATCGGGAGGGCGAACGCCCAGCGCGCCCATATCATCGTTGTAAGCCTTGATGAAGCGCGCCGTGATCTCATCGATGGGCTTGCCGGTCTCGACTGAGGCCGCATTAATCTTGTCATCGACGTCCGTGATATTGCGCGCGAACGTCAGCTTGTAGCTGCGCCGCAGCAATCTCGCCAACAAGTCGAAGACGACCGCGGGGCGCGCGTTGCCGATGTGCGCGTAGTTGTAAACCGTCGGGCCACACAGATACATCGTCACCTCGCCTTCTTTGAGGGGGACGAAGGGGACTTTCTTCCCCTGAAGCGTGTCGTGAAGCTGGATGGTCATGAAATACGGGCTCGGCTATTGAAAGGACGCAATCATATCAATATCGCGGCGAGCCGCTACTTATTGCTGCTGGCGGCTTCGCCCGGTATTCTGCCCGCCCGCAGATTTTACGTTAAGGACACCCCCAAATGTCGGCCGCTCCCGTCAGATTTCAAGCCCGCGACACGATCGAACAAGTTGAGGAAGGCAACGACCTCGCACCGAAGTTTGACGATCGCGGACTCATCACCGTCGTAACCACCGACGCCGACAGCGGCGAGCTCCTGATGCAGGGCTATATGAACGCAGAAGCGCTGCAACTCACGATCGCGACCGCCGAGGCGCACTATTACAGCCGCAGTCGACAGGTTCTCTGGCATAAAGGCGCGACCAGCGGCCTGGTACAAACCGTCCGCGAGCTACTCGTAGACGACGATCAGGATTGCATCTGGCTACGCGTCGACGTTGCCGGTGGCGCGAGCTGCCATGTCGGTTATCGCAGCTGCTTTTACCGGAAGGTCCCGGTCGGGGCTGATTTCGAGGGCAAGCAGGCCGAAGGACTCGTGGAACTTGAATGGACGGAAACCGAGAAGGTATTCGATCCGGACGAGGTTTACGGGGATGCACCGAATCCCACAATTTTGTGAGATTTCGTTGCCGGGAGCGAAGCGAGCCATTCCAGTAATCAATATGTCGACCGCCGCAAATGCGCGTTGGGTGATCAGAATCGGCCTTCCGCGTCATGTCGTCGCTTGGCCCGTCGGCGTCGCGCCGCGGGAATCGGCTCAGCCATCGCGATGGCGCGTGCCTGGAATGCGTATTCGATCGTCCCGATCATCCAGAGGAAATAGCCGATCAGCTCAATGAACTCTTCAACCGCGAGTTTGATGATGCGGTGATAGTCATCGCCCAATATCGACATCCACAAGGGCTCATGACCAACGAAACGTACGAACGCAAACAGAATCACCGCGCCCGAAAATAACAAGGTCATTCCCGGCGATGGCCAAATCCTGGCAAACGCGATTTGCATACGTTTTCGGTATCGGAAGGTGTAGGCGATGACGAGTGCACCGACGATCGCAATTAAGACCTGCCACAGGTTATCTGCGATGAATCGATCCAGAAAATAGTCCATTTCTCGAATCAGGAAGACCAGCGCCATGCCGCCAAACAAAATTGCGATGGGGCGCTGGCTCGGACAATGGTGGGCGACCCACCACATGATCGCGCCACATGCTCCAAGGATAATCGCTTGAATAATTTCAACAGGCGAAAACTCGCTGGTGCCGTAGCGATCGGTATCGTTCAACAAAATATGGAGTTTCAGGCTACCCGGAGATGCCAGTTCCATCTGAGTGAGCGCCCACGTTACGAACGCAATTGCGATGAAATACAGAAGAAGGCGGAGCCACGGCATACCAAACTATACACCGCGTTTGCTTCAATCACGCAGTCGAAAGGTCACATCACCCTGGGCGCTCAGAAGTCCATGATTCATAAGAAACTCTGCGGCGTCCTCGGCATCGCTCTGGAACCAGTCCAAAGTATTTCCAAGGCGAAAACTGTAGCCCCAGGCATCCATATCGCTCATGAGTAATTCACGTCCGACACCGTCAATATGATCGGCCAGTAAAACCTGCAAATAGCAGACGGCAGATTCCTCCAGATCATCACCACCGGCATCCCGGTCAAGACCGGCCCGCCGATCCTCGGTCATGCAGATGACATGACTGGTTTCATGTAGCAGTGAATGGACCGGCGTATCGCCTCGCACATAGACAGTTCGACCGACGATGCCCGCTTCAGAGTCGCCCCAGAAACTTCCACGAATGGCGTCACCGGGTTCCTGCAATACGAGGTCAAGTCCGAATTTCTGCAGCAATCCGGTCAGGGCACTTCGAGGTACATCGGACACGCTCAACACGAATGCTTACAACGTAGAAATTTGCTTCATGACAATACGCACGAGATCCTTGACGATGGCCTCGCGAAGCAACTCTTCCTCACGCGCCTTACCCAACACCAGTGTCGAGTCGTAGGTGTAGTCTCTCGTCAACGTGAGTGTTTGCTGCGGCATAAGGGTACTTGCGCCCGAATCGAGACCGTAGGAGATCGTGTAATACACTTCAAACTCCGTTGGCACGTTTCGCGCCGAAACGGACAAGACTCGTTGCGATGTTTGGTCAAAGAAAATCGTTAGCGTCGCGGTTGCATCGCTGGCGGAATCGACGATGTTGACCCCGGACGACTGCAATCCGGCCTGCAGTTCCCGCAAGAACGGGCTGTGCCGATCATCGGCCGCGATGTAGGTCCGCTCCATATCGGCCGGCGGTGTGAACGCGCCCTGCAATTGAAAACCGCAGGCGGCCGGACCCGCCAGGATCAGTATCAAAAGCAGATTACGAATTGTCCTAAACAACGATGCTCACCAATCGACCGGGCACGACGATAACTTTTCGAATCTCTTTGCCATCGATGAATCGTTGCACGTTCTCGTCCGCGAGCGCGTCTGCCTCGATCGACTCCTTGCTGGCATCAACCGCGACCGAAAGTCGCCCACGCAACTTGCCGTTGACCTGCACCACGATTTCAACCAGATCACGTTGAAGCGCGCCCTCATCCACTGTCGGCCATGCCTGGTCGATCAAAGCAGATTCATGCCCCAGCTCCAGCCACAGCGCGTGACAGATGTGCGGCACCATTGGCGACAACATCACAACAACGGCTTCGAGAGACTCCCGGGACACCGCGCGTCCGGCATCCGACTCGTCATCAAACTTGTTGATCGCATTCAGTAGCTCCATGGAGGCGGCGACGGCCGTATTGAAGCTGTGGCGACGACCAATATCATCGCTGATCTTCGCAATGGTCTCGTGCGTTTTCAGGCGCAGTTCCTTTTGCGTCTCGTTCAGCGCGTCGACGTCCAACTCGCCCACCGGGCCGCTGGCTGCATGATCGACAACCGCACTCCAGAAGCGCTTCAGAAAGCGGAAACTCCCTTGCACACCATCATCGGACCACTCCAGCGCCTGCTCCGGTGGCGCCGCGAACATCATGAACAAACGTACGGTATCTGCGCCGTATTTCTTGATGAGTTCCTGCGGGTCGACCGTATTGCCCCTGGACTTCGACATTTTTGCGCCGTCTTTCAGCACCATGCCTTGCGTCAACAGATTGGTGAATGGCTCGCTCACATCGGTCAACCCCTGATCGCGCATCACTCGTTGAAAAAAGCGCGAGTACAGGAGATGCAGAATCGCGTGTTCGACGCCACCCGTGTACTGGTCCACAGGCGTCCAGTAATGAACGCGGTCATCGAGCATCGCATCGTCGCTGTCAGGACAGGCGTACCGAGCAAAATACCAGGAAGACTCCACGAACGTATCGAACGTGTCCGTCTCTCTTCGTGCATCCTTACCGCATTTTGGACACGCCACATTGACGAATTCCGGCATGTCTTTCAGCGGCGAACCTGTTCCTTTTACAACCACGTCTTCAGGCAACACCACCGGCAGCTGATCGTCCGGTACCGGAACAGCATCGCAATCATCGCAATATATAATCGGGATGGGTGTACCCCAATAGCGCTGGCGAGAAACACCCCAGTCACGCAATCGGTAGTTAACTTTTCGACTACCGCGACCCGTTTTTTCGAAATGGTCGGCGATCGCGTTGAACGCCCCGTCGAAGTCCATGCCATCGTAGTCGCCGGAATTTACGAGCACACCGCGTTCGAGATACACGGACTCCTGGATATCGATCTCAGTGCCATCCATTGGCGCGATGACCTGCTTGATTGGCAAACCGTGCTTTTTGGCAAATTCCCAGTCGCGAGCATCATGTCCGGGCACCGCCATAACCGCACCCGTGCCATAGCTCATCAATACAAAGTTAGCCACCCACAGTGGCACTTCCTCACCCGTCAGCGGATGAATGGCCGATATGCCAAGCGGCATACCCTTCTTTTCCATTGTCTCGAGCGTCGCTTCCTGCGCATCCATCGTCTTGCATTCGTCGATGAATGCGGCGACGTCAGGATTGGATGCTGCGGACTTCCTTGCTAATGGGTGCTCGGCGGCAACCGCCATATAGGTAACGCCCATGAGCGTATCGGGCCGCGTCGTATACACCGTCAGCAGCTCGTCTTCGCCTGCCACTTCGAACGACAGTTCCACACCCTCAGAGCGACCGATCCAGTTACGTTGCATGGTCTTGACCGAGTTCGGCCATCCCGGCATGCGATCGAGCTCATCGAGCAACTCGTCGGCATAGTCCGTGATCTTCATAAACCACTGCGGAATCTCGCGACGCTCAACCAGGGCATGGGAACGCCAACCGCGGCCATCGATGACCTGCTCGTTCGCCAACACGGTCTGATCAACAGGGTCCCAGTTGACGATAGAGTTCTTGCGGTACACGAGACCTTTCTCGAACATCTTCGTAAACAGCCACTGTTCCCAGCGGTAGTACTCCGGACGGCAAGTCGTAACCTCACGCGTCCAGTCGTAGCCATAGCCCAGACGCTTGAACTGGCCACGCATGTCTTCGATATTGCTGTAGGTCCATTTCGCCGGCGGTATGCCGCGTTCGATTGCCGCATTCTCAGCTGGCATTCCGAAGGCATCCCAGCCCATCGGCTGGAGCACGTGTTTACCCTGCAATCGCTGATAACGAGCGATGACGTCGTTGAGCGTGAATACGCGGACGTGACCCATGTGCAATTTTCCGCTCGGATACGGAAACATTGTCAGGCAGTAGTACTTGTCCTTGTCAGCATCTTCGCTGACCTCAAAACACCGGGCGTCATCCCAGTATTTCTGCGCGGCCAACTCGACGGTTTCAGGGTTGTAGGGGGTGCTCATTAGCGTCTTGCATCTTCGCGATCGTGAAAACTCGCAAGCCTACATGAACAGGCTGCAATTCGCAGCAGCCATAGAGGTCTATGGCGCCTCGGACCCTATATGCCGGAGCGACTTCGGATCCAGAAGACGCCGAGGATGAGGAAACAAAGAACCATAACCGGCCAGTTGCCGTAGCTTGCGAAGACGGTTGCTCCCTTGTGCGCCCGGATATCTGCGGTCATGACTTCAGCCTCAAACTGCTTGCCGGTCTTCAATAACTCACCTGACGGACCGATAAAGGCGCTGATGCCGGTATTCGTCGACCGGACCGCGTAACGACCGAGCTCCAGCGCTCGCATGCGAGCGATCTGCAGGTGCTGGTGAGGCGCGACAGAATCGCCAAACCAGGCGTCGTTGCTGACGTTGATCAACACATCAGCATCGGGAAATGCATAGAGATGCTCGGCGCCATAGGCGTCTTCGTAGCAAATCGCGACCGACAGTTTCGTACCGTCGGCAGCGACCAACAAATCCTGCACATCGCTGCCTGCCGTCAAATCCGAATAGGGCAGGTTTTGCATGCGCATCCACTCGCGCACGCTGGCCGGAACCGGAAAATATTCGCCGAACGGTACAAGGTGCCGTTTTCGATAAGTCTGGCGTTCCTCAGTACCGAGCAACAGCACGCTGTTATAGGTCGGCGTCTCAACGCCGCTATCCTGACCGGCCTCGAGTATGCCCAGAAGTACGGACTGGCCATTGCGCCGGGCATCACCGTCAATCAGGCGAAGATAATCTTCCACGAAATCGTCTCGGGCTGGAATCGCGACTTCGGGCCATATGACGAGGTCGCTTTCCGGCACGCTTAGCGTCGATTCACGATAAAAATTCATCGTCGCCTGACGTTGTTCCCGCAGCCACTTCTGATCCTGGGAAACGCCGGCCTGAATAATCGTTGTCCGGATAGGCTCGCCATAGGCCTCGGTCCAGTTCACTGCGCCCAAAATACCACCGAGAATCGAGGGCACGATTATCAGCGGCAGAGCGATCAGCCGTTCTTTCCCCGATGTCATGATCGCAACGAGAATCGCCGCCGTACTGAACATCAGCATTAGCGACACGCCGTAAATGCCGAGCAACGGTGCCCAACCGGCCAGCGCCGAGTCGATTTGTCCGTAGCCGTGCGCGAGCCATGGGAATCCTGTGAGAACCCACCCCCGAAGCCATTCGACGATCACCCAGACCGCTGGCCCGACGAATAATAGTCGCCACGGTTCGCCATGTGACAAGCGGCTCGTAAGCCAGCCCGCGACCCAGAGAAACTGAGCCAAGATCAGAGACAGCCCGACCATCAGCAAGATGGCGATCCACAAAGCCGCGTGTCCGTATACATGCACGGATATGTAGATCCAGTACGTGCCCGTGAGAAAGAGGCCGAACCCGAACCAAAAATAGTGTGCCGCGGCGTCCTTCGGTGAAAGGATCAGCGCGACGAACAACAGCGGCAAGGTAAGTACAGGTGCAAGAATCGACCATTCAGCCGGCGCAAAAACCAACGTCGTCGCACAACCAATAACAAACGCAATTGCACGACTAGCCACTGGCCGATCAGCAAAAAACAAAAACAGGAACGCCTGTTCTCTTTTATTAGCCACCGCTGCGTTGTACCTGCAGTGCATCGATTCGACGATCGTCTGCTTTGATGACTGCGAACCTGAAGCCGCCGAACGCTACTTTTTCTCCGCGCCGCGGCAATCGCCCGAGTTCGTGCATAACCAGTCCACCGACGGTGTCATATTCCTCGTCGTTCAGCTCACACTCAAAGTACTCATTGAAATCTTCAACACGTGTCAGAGCGCGGACCGCAAAACACGGCACGCCTTCGCGATCGCCATCCGGACGGATATAAGCGTCCTCTTCATGATCGTGTTCATCATCAATTTCGCCGACGATTTCCTCGAGCACATCTTCGATGGTCAATAAACCGGCAACGCCGCCGTACTCATCGACGACAATGGCCATGTGGTTGTGGCTGGCGCGAAACTCTTTCAAGAGTGCATTCAGGCGTTTCGACTCGGGGATCACCGACGCAGGCCGCAACAGTTTCTTGACCGTCAGTTCCCTGGCCTCATCGCTGCCGAAGTAGCGAAGCAAATCTTTGGCCAACAAAATACCCAACACCTCGTCGCGATCCTCCCCGATGACGGGAAACCGAGAATGCCCTGACTCAACGATCAGCTTCAGCATATCGTCGAACTCGTCTTCGATATCGATAACGACCATCTGCGAGCGCGGCACCATAACTTCGCGAACCTGAGTTTCGGATACCTCGAGCACACCGGAGAGCATGCTCTTCTCTTCGGCATCGAGTTCGGCGTCGGATTCAATAAAGGTTTGAATTTCGTCCCGGCTCCAGGGTTCGCCCTTGATCGCTCGCATCACGCGTGCGACCACTCCGGGCGTGCCCGAGCCGCTGGTACTTGGAGGTTTTTCGTTCATAGTCATCAAAGTGTATAGGGATTCGCAATCCCGTGTGCAGTCAAAATATCCACTTCCCTGCTCTCCATATCGGCTGCCGCTGCGTCCTCTTCATGGTCAAAACCCAGAAGGTGGAGCGTTCCGTGCACAATCATGTGTGCCCAGTGGTCTTCGAGTGATTTGCCCTGCGACTCAGCCTGGTCTTTGACGACGCTGGCACAGACCACCAGATCGCCCAGCGGGGCCCCGGCGTCCGACGGAAGGCCCGCAATGTCGCCGGCCGGAAACGACAAGACATTCGTTGGTTTGTCCTTGCCACGAAACTCGTTATTGAGCTGTTGCATCTCTGCCGCGTCGACCACCCGCACTGATAGCTCGGCGTCACCGGAACTTCCGGTTGCATCCACAGCCCACGCAACCCAGGCAGCGATGTCGTCGGACGAAAAGGCTGACTCGCCGTCTGCCGCCTGTTGAACGTCAACCTGTAAGGTCATGTCTCTCGTAAGCTTCGACGATTCGCTGCACGAGTTCGTGGCGCACAACGTCTTTCGGTGTGAAATACGTAAACGAAACGCCTTTGACATCTTGCAATACGTCCGCGGCGCTCTTGAGACCCGAGGTCTGGCCGGAGGGCAAATCAATCTGTGTGATATCGCCGGTTACAACAGCGCGCGATCCAAAACCGATTCGCGTGAGAAACATCTTCATCTGTTCGACGCTCGTATTTTGCGCCTCATCGAGAATCACAACCGACTCGTTCAACGAGCGACCACGCATAAATGCCAATGGAGCAACCTCAATGACATTGCGCTCGATCAGCTGTGTCACACGTTCCGCGCCAATCATGTCGTACAGCGCGTCGTACATCGGGCGCAAGTAGGGATCGACTTTTTGCGCGAGATCGCCAGGTAAAAACCCAAGCCGCTCGCCCGCTTCGACCGCCGGTCTTACCAACACGATTCGCCGGACCTGCTCTGTCTCCAGTGCATCAACCGCGCTTGCGACGGCCAAATAGGTTTTGCCGGTTCCCGCAGGGCCAATACCGAACGCCAGATCATTGTCTCGAATTCTGCGCATATAGGCAGTTTGGTTCGCGCCGCGTGGACGAATCAGTTTGCGTCGGGTTTGAATCGTAACGACCTCGTCGTTCGCCACGACTGGATCGCCGTCGCTGACAGCTGATTCAGCACTATCCATAAAAGACTCCTGCAGCATCATGTGGACGCGCTCGGGATTCACGCGCTCTTTGTCGGTCATTGCAAATAGCGATAGCAACACATCACCCCCGACTTCCGCCGCGCCGGGACGTCCCGTTACACGAAACGTATTGCCGCGGCTGGCAATTTCGACATCCAGTCGGCGTTCAATTTGTCGTAGATGTTCATCAAACTGGCCACACAGGTTTGCGAGGCGGTTGTTATCGGCGGGCTCGAGGACAATGTCCCGAGAAAACTGGACAGCATTCAAAATCTGTATTTATAACCTCTGCGTAGGAAGCCGCCTGTCAGGAAGACAGGGGCAAGGTCATGTTCGACCACGAATCTATTTAGGCAATAGACCATTGCCATATAGACTACGCCGCGACTGATTCGTTCGCAAGGCGTCCGCGTAAGGAGTTTGGCTGCGCGTCAGTGATCACCACATCCACGAACTGGCCGATCGCGGAAGCATCTGCATCGAAATTAACCCAGCGATTGTTATCCGTTCGGCCGGAAACTTGCGCCGCGCGCTTTTTGGACAACTTTTCCACCAACACACGCTGCGTCGACCCGATCATCCCACGACTGATTTCCATCGCCTGCTGGTTGATACGCGCTTGCAGCAACTGCAGGCGCTCTTTCTTGACAGCCATCGGCGTATCGTCAGCGAGGCTCGCAGCCGGCGTACCCGGTCTGGCGCTATAAACAAAGCTGAAGGACTGATCAAAACCGATCTCGGCAATCAGGTTCATCAATGCCTCGAAATCACGATCCGTTTCTGTAGGAAACCCGATGATGAAATCGGATGACAATGAAAGGTCCGGGCGTACCGCTCGGAGCTTGCGAATTTTTTGCTTATATTCAAGGATCGTGTGACCACGCTTCATCGCCGCCAATACGCGATCGGATCCATGTTGCACAGGCAGGTGCAGATAGCTGGCCAGCTCAGGTACTTCGGCGTAAGCCTGAATCAGGCTGTCGGTGAATTCGACAGGATGCGATGTCGTGAACCGGATTCGGTCGATGCCTTCGATAGCGGCAACGTAGTAGATCAGCGTCGCAAGATCGGCAATCTGCCCATCGTGCATTGGGCCGCGATACGCATTCACGTTTTGCCCGAGAAGATTCACTTCACGTACGCCCTGCCCGGCAAGGCTCGCGACTTCTGCGATGACATCATCGAACGGGCGGGAAATCTCTTCGCCACGCGTGTACGGCACAACACAGAAGCTGCAGTACTTGCTGCAACCTTCCATGACGGACACAAATGCAGTCGGGCCTTCCGCACGAGGTTCGGGCAGCCGATCAAACTTCTCAATCTCGGGAAACGAGATATCGACGACGGAGCCGTTTTTTTCTTCTGCGCTGTCGAGAAGCTCCGGCAGTCGATGCAAGGTCTGCGGCCCAAACACGACATCCACGAACGGTGCGCGCTTGGTTATGCCCTCACCTTCCTGGCTGGCAACACAGCCGCCAACGCCGATTTTCAGGTTGGGGTTCTTCTCTTTGAGCTTGCGCCAGCGACCGAGCTGGTGGAAAACTTTCTCCTGAGCCTTCTCGCGAATTGAGCAGGTATTGACCAGCAACAGATCGGCATCGTCAGGCGCATCGGTCAACTCGTAACCGTGCGACTCACGCAATACGTCTGCCATCTTCTCCGAGTCATACTCGTTCATCTGGCAGCCCATCGTTTTTATGTAGAGCTTCTTACTCACGTATCTAGAATGGGATGTCGTCGTCGAAATCGTCGGGACCTGGCTGTGGAGGTGCATTGCCGCCGCCTTGCTTTCCACCACCTTGCTGTCCACCGTCTGACGGTGCGCCGCCCTGTTGGCCACCACCGAAATTGCCACCGCCGCCACCTGAGCCACCACGGCCACCGAGCATTTGCATCTCGTCAGCGATGATTTCTGTGGTGTAACGATCCTGGCCACTCTTGTCCTGCCATTTACGAGTACGAAGTTTGCCTTCGATGTAGACCTGAGAACCCTTGCGCAGATACTCGGCTGCGATCTCGGCGAGACGATTGAACATCGCGACGCGATGCCACTCGGTGCGCTCTTTCTGTTCGCCGGTTGCCTTGTCTTTCCACGACTCGTTGGTCGCAATCGTCAAATTGGTGACGGCTGAGCCGCTCGGCATGTAACGTGTCTCGGGATCCCCGCCAACGTTTCCAACAATGATTACTTTATTTATTCCGCGGGCCATTTACGGATCCCCTATCTGATGTATGAGTGATTTTTATGCCCCGCCGCGCTGCAGCGAGGGGAGCCCATTGTAGTGCCTCATCGGGCAATTGCTAGCCCGATTTCTCGCCCAAACTCCAAAATTTGCGCTCCTACGAACGCCTGAAACGGCCGAATCCTTGAAGCGCCAGCCAGATGCCGGCC
Source organism: uncultured Woeseiaceae bacterium (assembly GCA_964568835.1). GTDB lineage: Bacteria > Pseudomonadota > Gammaproteobacteria > Steroidobacterales > Woeseiaceae > UBA1847. Next base: position 21,208 of record CAZMRZ010000010.1, read on the forward strand.
AGTAGCGCACAGACGAAGAAGACGTCGCCGGGGCGGCCATTACCCAGAAATCGGCCACCAATCAGTCCACCGACGAAGGCGCCCAGGAACTGCGCGCTCGAGAATACGCCCAGCGAGGCACCTCGGACATCGTCGTCGGCGAGCATCGAGAGTCTGGCCGGTAATCCTGCCTCAAGAAAATTGAAGCCGGCGAAATAGATGGCCAAGGCAACAAACACCGGTACGACCGAGAATCCAAGGAACGTCAGCACCAACTGGGCAATCAGAATCATGCTGACAGCCATGCCAATGAGCCGGCCCTTTCCCTGGTGGTGGTCCTGCATGATCATCGGCACCGCTATGACCAATGACAGCAGCAGCGCGCCGACGTACATCTTCCAGTGATCGGTCAGCGGCAATTCAAGCCGCCGGCTTAACAGGAATGGCAATGCCACGAACGTCGCCGTCATGATTACGTGCAACAAAAACACGTAGGAATCGACACGCAGCAGGTCGGCTCGCAACGCGGGTCGAAGGCTCCAGCTTTCTCTTTTCGTGGCGCGGGGAATATCCGGAAGCAGCATCAACAATGCAGCCGCTACAACGGTAAGCCCTGCCGCGATCCAGAACAATGATCGCACGCCGAATTTCGCCGCCAGCAGTGGTCCGGCAACCATCGCGATCATGAATGACAGTCCGATACCAATACCAAAGAGAGCCATCGACTTCGTGCGCACTTCCTTGCGCGTAGCATCGGTGATGAGCGCAGAGAGCGTTGCCGAAATCGCGCCCGCGCCTTGCAACAGCCGGCCGGCGATAATGCCGTAGATCGAATCGCTCATGGCGGCGAGAATGCTGCCGGCGGCAAATATGCCGAGACCGATGATAATCACCGGCATTCGACCTATCCGGTCGGATAAAGCCCCCAATGGCACCTGGAATCCAGCCTGCGTCAGCCCGTAGGCACCGACGGCCAAGCCAACCAGCAACGGCGTCGCGTTTTCGAGGTCCATCGCATACAGCGATAAAACCGGTAGCAAGGCGAACAAACCGAACATTCGAATCATCGAGATCAGCGCAACCACACCCACCGAGCGTCGCTCGGAGGCATCCATGGTGATCGTGGTTGTAGGGTTTTCTGAACTCATTCGTATCCAGCCTTTGCGCCGCAGATGCGCGGCGGCGTATATTAGCAGGTTGCCCGGAAATGACTGCCCCATAACATGAAAAAAATAGATATTCGCGGCGCGCGAACTCACAACCTCTGCAATATTGATCTTGAATTGCCGCGTGATCAGTTGATCGTCTTCACGGGACTTTCCGGTTCGGGCAAATCATCGCTCGCATTTGACACCATTTATGCCGAAGGCCAGCGCCGCTATGTCGAATCGCTATCGGCATACGCGCGACAGTTCCTGTCGATGATGGAAAAACCGGATATCGATCACATTGAGGGCCTGTCGCCGGCAATATCGATCGAGCAGAAGTCGACCTCACACAATCCTCGCTCAACCGTCGGCACGGTGACCGAAATATACGACTACCTGCGCCTTTTGTATGCGCGCGCGGGTACGCCAAAGTGTCCGGACCACGATCTGCCGCTTGAGGCGCAGACCGTGGCTCAGATGGTTGACCAGGTGATGGCCCTACCGGAGGGCAGCAAGCTCATGTTGCTCGCGCCTGTCGTCGCTGATCGTAAGGGCGAGCACGTGCAGCTTATGGCCGATTTGCAGGCGCAGGGCTTCATCCGCGCACGTATCGACGGCGAGATCTACGAGCTGGATCAACCACCGACGCTCGACTTGCGGAAGAAACACAATATCGACGCCATCGTTGACCGGTTTAAAGTCAAAGAAGATCTTCGATTGCGCCTCGCCGAATCCTTCGAGACAGCCCTGCGCCTGGCGGACGGCAGCGCTCGTATCGCCTACATGGACGACGATGCCGCGGAAGAGATTATCTTCTCAGACCGCTTCGCCTGTAATCACTGCGGCTATAGCCTGACTGAACTCGAGCCACGCCTGTTTTCGTTCAATAACCCTACCGGTGCCTGCCCAACCTGTGACGGCCTCGGCGTAAAGCAGTTTTTCGACCCCGAGCGTGTTGTCGTCAATCCTGCGTTGTCACTGGCGGGAGGCGCGATTCGCGGCTGGGACAGAAAGACCACCTACTATTATCAGATGATCCAAAGTCTGGCGTCACATTACGGCTTCGATATCGAAACACCGTTTGACGAGCTGCCTGGCAAACTGCAAAAGGTCGTTCTCTACGGCAGCGGCAAAGAAAAAATCAATTTCTTTTATGAAAATACGCGGGGCATGCAGGTCAAAAAACTGCACCGCTTTGAGGGCGTGCTACCGAACCTCGAACGCCGCTATCACGAGACGGAGTCGAATGCTGTACGCGAGGAACTCAGCAAATTCCTGAACAGTCAGGCGTGCCCGGACTGCGGCGGAACGCGACTTAACCGCGCTGCACGTCATGTGTTTGTATGCGAACGCTCATTACCCGAAATCACGAACCTTTCGGTCGGCCATGCTCGCGAGTTTTTCGACGGCATGGAGATTGAAGGATGGCGCGCGACGGTCGCAGACAAGATCGTCAAAGAAATTGGTGATCGCCTGAGCTTCCTGTCGGACGTCGGGCTGGACTATCTGTCGCTGGATCGCAGCGCGGATACGTTATCGGGTGGCGAAGCGCAGCGCATTCGCCTCGCCAGTCAGATTGGCTCCGGACTCGTCGGCGTCATGTATATCCTGGATGAGCCTTCGATAGGATTGCATCAACGGGACAACCAGCGACTGCTGAGCACACTTGTCCATCTCCGCGACATCGGCAATACAGTCATCGTCGTCGAGCACGATGAAGAAGCCATACTGGCGGCAGACCACGTCGTCGATCTTGGTCCGGGCGCAGGCGTGCACGGCGGCCGAGTGGTTTCCCAGGGTACGCCCGAGGAAGTAAAGAACGATCCGAAGTCACTCACCGGCCAGTACTTATCCGGCAAACGTGCCATCGCTTTGCCTGACGAGCGTGTGCCCAATGATCCACAGCTGCAGTTGAAAATCATCGGTGCGACCGGCAACAACCTTCAGAACATCGACGCATCCATTCCGATTGGGCTGATGACCTGTATTACTGGAGTATCAGGGTCGGGCAAATCGACGCTCGTTAATGACACGCTCTATAAGGCGGTTGCCGACGAATTGAATCGCTCGAATCGCAATCCATCACCGCATAAGAAGATCACCGGTCTCGAAAATATCGACCGTGTGATCGATATCAGCCAGAGTCCGATCGGGCGTACGCCGCGATCCAATCCGGCCACCTACAGTGGGCTGTTCACACCGATACGCGAACTGTTTGCCGGAACTCAGGAAGCGCGCTCGCGCGGCTACATGCCGGGACGATTCAGCTTTAACGTCAAGGGCGGTCGCTGCGAACCGTGTCAGGGCGACGGTGTCATAAAAGTCGAAATGCACTTCCTGCCCGACGTTTATGTCCCCTGCGATACCTGTCGCGGAAAACGCTACAACCGCGAGACTCTGGAGATTCGCTACAAAGGCAAGAATATCCACGAAGTACTCGACATGACCGTCGAAGACGCGGCGGAGTTTTTCCGCAACGTTCCTGTTGTTGCGAGGAAACTCACAACATTGATGGATGTTGGCTTGAGCTACGTGCGCCTGGGCCAAAATGCTACCACCTTGTCCGGTGGCGAGGCGCAACGAGTGAAACTCGCCAAAGAGTTATCCAAACGAGACACTGGAAACACCCTGTACATCCTCGACGAACCAACAACCGGTTTGCACTTTTTTGATATCGAACACTTGCTGCACGTCCTGCATCGATTGCGTGACCGCGGCAATACCGTCGTCGTTATTGAACACAACCTGGATGTCATTAAGACGGCGGACTGGGTGATCGACCTGGGCCCCGAGGGCGGCGACGGCGGCGGTCAGATTGTCGCGACCGGAACCCCTGAACAGGTTGCCGCGACCAAGGGATCATTTACCGGCGAGTTCCTCAAACCGCTGATCAATCGCGAGGGCAAATCGCGACGCGTCGCCGCTGTTGGTGCGTAAGTAGAGTGACTTTCTTTCTTCTCACTCTCGTCCTTCTACACTCGACTCGGAAAAACTGCCTGTGCGCAGAAAGAGTCTCGTCAGCTTGATCGGGTCTTGCATCCGCATCATGAACGCATGCGAGTGTTCGACAACAACGAAATCGTCCATGCCTTCAACCTTGGTATCTTCAACCGAAACACGTCCGTCGTCCGGGTCATCAAGAATTGCGGATGTTATTGGATCGATACTGCGATTACCCGCAATGACGCCCAGCTCAAATTCGACCGGCCCGAGCGATAGCGGAACACTGCCTTCCTGCTTGCCGAGTTGGCGACCCGCTGGCCCATTGATCCAGTCGAAACCGGGAAGGTCGTCGAACTCGTCAGCGGCACTACTGCCTTGATTCGGCGGACCCAGCATGACGACGCGACCCAGCTCGTCAATGGATGCGGCACTCAGGTACTGGCGCAACAGGATGCCGCCCAGCGAATGCGTAACGAAGTGTATTTTCTCTATATCGGGGTTGGCACGACAGCTAGCCAGTCCGTCTTCAACCGCGATGGTGGCCAGTGCCTCAATTTCATGCTCACGCGACGGGTAATCGACATTGGCCGTCGTGTAACCGTCGTCCTGCAGTGCTTCTTCCATCCTGTCCAACGACATCGAAGAACGCGCCAGACCGTGTAGCAAGACCACGCAGTCATCGGCTGATGCCGGAAACGCGACGATCAACAGAATTAAGGTCACTGTCACCTTATATCGATATAAGGTGACAGTGACCTTATATCGGCTCATGGTATTCTCTTAGCTGCTTGTCATGCGTTTTGCTGAGTAGCAACAGCGCGAGGATCGCGCCGAGCAACGCCAGGCCCATGTCCGATTGCGTGTCCCAGATATAGCCCTGCGTTCCAAGGAACGAGTCAGCCGCCTCGTCTGACAAAAGCGCAACCCACCACTCGATGAGTTCGTAGAATGCGCTGAACCCCAGGCAAAAACTGACGATGAAAAAGTCGCGCCAACGTGCTGAATTAAATACGTTCTTGCGGATTACGAGTTCACGTGCGATGAGCGCGGGAACAAAGCCCTGCGCCAAGTGGCCAAGCTTGTCGTAGTTATTTCGAGTGCCGTCAAACGCGTCGCGCAGCCAGTCGCCAAGGGGAACCTCGGCGTAGGTATAATGGCCGCCCACCATCAAAATCACGCAGTGAACGAGAATCAGGGCGTAGAGCAACGGAGTTAGCGGGAATCGGTCACGCGTAAACCAAAGCACCGCTGCACCAATGACGGCGGGAAAAACTTCGAGACACCAAGTCATGAAGTCTTTGGGCTCGATGCCGGACCATACAAGCACGACGACAAATACGACTATCCAGGAAATTCGCATCAGTTTCTCCGACTTAGTAGTGCGGTGGGCGCTCATCGCCCGGATCGCTTTCCGGTAAGCCCTCGCCGCCCGCTCGAACCCGTTGAATCAACGCTTTGCACAATTCCTCAAGCTGCATGATTTTCGCCTGCTGCGACGTGACGACATCGTTGAGCTCGTTTAGCAGCTGATCCTGATGGGCCAGCTTTGTCTCCAGATCAATTAAGCGCGCTTCGCTCATGTACATCTCCGCCGCATGGTCGCAATTCATATCGCAACTCATGAATCATTCGCTATAGGATACACGGGTTAATCTCAGGACAAATCATGTCGTTAATTAGATTCGAAGATATCAGGCTGGAATTTGGCGAGCAGGTCATTCTGCGCGACGCCGAGTTTTCCATTGAGCCCGGTGAACGGGTCTGCCTGATCGGCCGAAATGGCGCTGGGAAATCGACGACGCTAAAGCTGATCATGGGGGAGATAGAGCCTGACCACGGCGCAATCGTACCCAAAACCGGTCTGATCGTGAGTCAGTTGCGACAGAATCTGCCGGACGCGTTGGATCTCCCGGTCCGTGACGTCATTCAATCAGGACTTGAAGATGTTGCCAACCTGCTCGTTCGCTACGAAGAGATGTCGAGTCAGACGCTCGATAAACACGGTCTCGCAGCGCTGGAAAAGCTGCACGCGCAGATTGATGCGTTCGACGGCTGGCACATTGACCAGCGCGTCGATTCGACGATGACCGACCTGAATCTGCCAACCGACAAGAAGATGAACGAATTGTCCGGCGGCTGGCGCCGCCGCGTTGCGCTGGCACGTGCGCTCGTGCAAAAGCCCGATCTGCTGCTATTGGATGAACCAACAAACCATCTCGACATTGCGACCATCAAATGGCTCGAGGATCGTATTTACTCCTTTCCCGGGGCCGTTCTCTTTATCACGCACGACCGCGCTTTTCTGCAAAGACTCGCAACGCGAATCGTAGAAATCGATCGCGGCAAACTGACTAGCTGGCCGGGCGACTACGACAATTTCTTGCGGCGACGCGACAAGCTTCTCGAAGACGAAGATATCGCGAACGCAAGATTTGACAAGAAACTGGGGCAGGAAGAAGTCTGGGTTCGACAAGGCATCAAAGCGCGACGCACGCGTAACGAAGGTCGTGTGCGGTCGCTTGAAAAAATGCGCAAGGAGTTTGCGGGCCGACTCAAACAGGAAAATAAAGCGCGCATGCATATCGAAGAGGCTGAGCAGTCGGGGCGAAAAGTCATTCGCGCTCGCAGTGTGGGCTATGCCTACGATGCTGAAAAGATCATTGAGGATTTTTCGATCAAGATCATGCGCGGCGATCGAATCGGACTTATCGGTAACAACGGGGTCGGAAAAACAACCTTGTTGCGATTATTGCTGGGCCAACTCGAACCGCAAGAGGGAACGATCAAGCGCGGCACCAATCTGGAAGTTGGCTATTTTGATCAATTGCGACAAGCCCTGGATCTCGAGAAATCGGTTGCCTATAACGTCGGCGACGGACGGACCTACATCAATCTCAACGGCAAAGAGCGCCACATCATTGGCTACCTCAAGGGGTTTCTGTTCAGTCCCAAGCGCTCCATTACGCCGGTCAAATCACTGTCCGGTGGCGAACGAAACCGCGTCATTCTGGCGAAATTATTCACTCGAGCGGCGAACTTGCTGGTTTTGGATGAGCCAACCAACGATCTCGACATCGAAACGCTGGAAGTACTCGAGCAGAAACTCTGCGACTACACAGGCACTTTGATCGTCGTGAGTCACGATCGGGAGTTTCTCGACAATGTCGTCACCAGCACGATTGTGTTCGAAGAGAATAATCGCGTTAAGGAATACGTGGGCGGCTACGCCGACTGGCTTAGACAAGGTCATCAACTCGCAGAGACGGACGCTCCGGGCATGGCCGACATCAAGAAGCGCGCAGCGGCTGAACGCCGCAAAAACAAAACCAGAAAAAAGCTCAGTTACAACGATCAACGAGAGCTGGATGGCCTGCCCGCCGAAATCGATTCACTCGAAGCGGATGTAACAACGCTTCAAGCCAAAGTCGCAGAGGCTGAGTTCTACGCGCAGGATAATGACGTTGTGCAACTTACGTTGAAAGAGCTAGGCGATGCCGAAGCAGCGCTTGAATTGCGCGTCCAACGCTGGGGTGACCTCGAAACCCGTAGGGAAAGCCTACAATCGAGCTAGCATGCGTCATAAATGTCCCCTCGATCATAAGACTCTCGTCAGGTAGTAACACTCATCCTTCATCGGCGCGTCCTCGGGGTATTCCTGCACTTCAAAGCCGAGCGACAGATAACACTGGTAAGCCGGTGTGTTATCTCTATAAACAAAGAGCCCGACCTCCGAGTGGTCTCGTTCCATGCGAACAACGTCAATCATCATTTCCAGCAGCTTTCTGCCCACGCCCTTACGACGCATTCGAGGATTCGCGATAAGACGGGCCAAGTGCGTTCGCTTGTATCGGGACCCTATCTGCCCGAAAGCGGCAAACTCGTTGCCAGGGTTTCGCAAACAGTACGACGAAAAATCCCGCCATCGACAATCATCGTGAAAACTGGATTGGTCGAAGGGATAACGAAACTTCGGTCCGCCCCAGATATCGACCGAGTGCGCATCCGGAAACCAGGTCATAAGCTCGCCAATGTCCGCTTCGCGAGCACTGTCGAGCTGCCACTCCATTAGTCGGCTTTCGGCAGCGTCAGGTGGAGGACCACGTAGCCGTAAATTCCCGAGAGCAATGAACCGAGAATAATGCCCAGCCGTTCGTCAAAAATCAGACCGGCTTCAGGAGTGGCGTGTTCGAAGGCCAGTGAAGCAACGAACAGGCTCATCGTAAAGCCAACGCCGCACAGTATCGAAACACCGTACAACGACCCGAGACTGGCGCCCTCTGGCAGTCTCGCCAACCCGATCTTGATCGCCAGCAAGCATAGAACGAAAATGCCCAGTTGCTTCCCGATAAACAGGCCAGCCGCTATTCCCAGCGGCACGGGATGCAACAGGTCAGCAAAACTTACGCCCTCAAGATTGATTCCGGCGTTAACAAATGCGAACAGTGGCAGAACGCCCAATGCGACGACAGCATGAAGATCGTGCTCAAGTTCCCGTAGCGGCGAACGACTCGGGTCCTTCGAATCTTTCATCGGAATAAACGCCGCTAACGCGACACCTGCGAGAGTCGCGTGCACGCCGGACTTCAATACGGCAACCCACATGACTATGCCGACAATGACGTAGGTAGACACCTCGCTAACGCCGCGCCAATTCATGAATCCCAAAAGCGCCAGGCAGAACATGCCGACGGCCAAGGCGCCTGTCGATAAATCCGCTGAATAGAAAATAGCGATGATTACGATCGCACCCAGATCGTCGAATATTGCCAGCGAGACCAAAAAGACCTTAAGCGACACTGGCACCCGACTGCCCAGTAACATCAAAACGCCGAGGGCGAACGCAATATCCGTCGCCGCCGGAATCGCCCAACCCTGCATGGCTGCGGCGTCGCCGTGGTTGAACAAAACGAAGAACGCCACGGGGACCACCATGCCGCCAACAGCACCCACCGCCGGCAATAAGATATTGGCGGGACGGGATAGCTCGCCTGCCATGAACTCACGCTTGAGTTCCATGCCGACGAGAAAGAAAAATATGGCCATTAATCCGTCATTTACCCACAAAAACAACGGCTTGGCGATCTTGAGAGCACCGACGCGAACCTCGACCGGCGTATCAAGAAAATAGGCGTATAAACCGGCAGCTGGAGAGTTGGCAGCAATCATGGCGAGCACTGCGGCGGCCATCAAAATGATGCCGCCGGCCGACTCAAGCTTCAGGAATTCTTTGAGATTCGCTTTCACTACAGAACTTGCTGAAAGCTGACACTGAGCCCGCCGGGCGCTACGGCAAAGTAGATTTTCTCGCCATGTGCTTCCATCGGACCCTGAACATCAATTCCGTTTTCCCTGGCGTTCGCAGCGATTGCATCGGCGTCGTCAACAACCAATTGCAACATGAGGCCGGCCGGCATGTTTTCTCCCTTTTGCCAGATTTCAACCCAACTGGAATCGCCAGCGGGAATTACACATCCACTAAATCCGTCACCGTCGCCAAGATCGCGCTCCGGCAGGCCCAGACCCGCCGTGAAAAAATTCGACATCTCGACCGCTTCATCTGCGACCGCGCAAAACCGTATACCCAATACTTCCATTCGCTAGTCTCCCTAGGAGCCCGGCATCGTTTCCGAAAAGTATCGGTCGTACGCCTTGTGAATAATCTCTGCCGAAATTCCTGCCGCATCCATAGCGCGGTCGAATTGCTCAATCTCTCTGAATTCTCGATGCCCGTCTGCTGCCACTACCTTTAACGCCATGACCGCGATATCTTCTTTGTCCGAATCAGACAACGTCGGTGCCAGGTCAGCCAACAATGATCCGAGCTGTGGTTTCTCGATCATTTCCGTCATCGCCCGCGTTAGTAATTCCAGCGACTCCGCCCCCTGCAATTGAAACTGCTCTTCGAGAAGATCTATCATCTGAGCGGATTCTTCCGGCGCGATCTCACCGCTGCTACGCGCGACCGCTACCAGCAACGCCGCGACGAGAAACTGGGTATCATATTCGTCAATGCCCTCTGCCGTCTCAACAACAAGCCTGTCACCATCTAGTCGTGAACCGAGAATATCGCCACTCATATAAGCCTCACTTAGTTTCGTAATTCTTGCGCATGTATTTGACTGAATCCTGAATCAACCTGTCTAGCACAGCCTCGTCGATGTCCGACAATCGCCTGACGTACAGACACGATTTGCCGGTCTTGTATCTGCCCAATTTCTTCATCAGCGGCGCGAAGCGCGTGAAACCCGCGATGATGTAAATCGTCAGCGCCTGTTTCCGCGGCGAGAATCCCACCAACATGAAATCGCCTTCGCGACCGCTGTCGTACTTGTAGTGATACTGACCGAAGCCCACGATATTCGCGCCCCACATCTTCGCTCTCGCGCCCGTCGCTTTCCGCATCAGGGCGGCCACTTTTTTAACGTCGGCTCGCTTTTGCTTGTCGTCAATGCTGCTGATGAATGCAGTGACGCTGAGCCTTGTCGGTTTAGTCTTATTCTCCGCCATTTGAGACTCCCTAGTGAGAGGTACCGAACAAGCGGTCTCCAGCATCACCGAGACCCGGCACAATATATTTTTTCTCGTTGAGTTTTTCGTCGATCGCTGCCGCGTAAATCGCTACGTCGGGGTGTTCCGATTCGACCATCGCGATCCCTTCAGGACAGGTCACGATACAGACAACGACGATGCTCCCTGCGCCGTTTTCCTTGAGCTTGTCGATTGCAGCGGCGGTTGAACCACCGGTAGCGATCATTGGATCAATAATGATACACGTGCCACCTTTGATCTGCTCTGGGAATCGCTCATAGTAAGTCACCGGTTGTTTTGTCTCTTCGTCCCGATACAGTCCGACGAAACCTACTCTCGCGGTCGGCACGAGCTCCAATATGCCCTCGAGCATTCCGACGCCCGCGCGCAATATTGGTACGACGACAATATCGGTATCCAGCTTTCGGCAATTCGCCTCGGCGACGGGAGTCTGAACAACGACGTCTTTGGTCTTAATGTTCTTTAACGCCTCGTAACAGATGAACTTTGTAATTTCGGTCGCCAGTTCTCGAAAACGTTTGTGCCCGGTATCGACATCCCGAATGATCGCGAGTTTATGCTGCACACAAGGGTGATCAATCAGTTCGGCCATTATCTATTCTCCATTTTCTGGTTCGGAAAGAGCCGACCAGATTGCGTATTCTGTGCCCGTTGGATCGACGAAGTGAAATCGTCGACCACCAGGAAACGGGAAAATCGGTTCGGAAATTGTCGCTCCCAATTCCTGCACTCGCTCGAAATCGCGATCAATGTTCG
>CAZMRZ010000010.1:32682-39858 GCA_964568835.1 uncultured Woeseiaceae bacterium
CGGCCTCCCTAATCGAGCTGGATGCGTCGCCGCCAACCGTTAATGACTCGCAATAGGGAAACTCGATAATCGCCGGTCTGATGCACGCTTTCTCGGCCGGTCTTGGTGCTTCATAAAACGGGTGTTCGGCCGTCAGATGCAAATCGATGTCGATCAATAATGTCTCGGACTCAACGTGCCATGAAAGAATGAAAGACTGATCCAGATCAACGGCAACAAACTCCCGCAACCTGCGCCAATCAGTTACCCCGCTGGTATCGACTTTCATCTAAGGACCGTCTCGCAAAAACACTTTTCGACGCTGTCTATCATGGTCTTTTTCACAGCAACGAGTATAGCTTAACCGAATGTATTGGCGACCCAGACGCCGATAAAATGGGACAGAACGACGACCAGGATGGCTATGCCGAGGTGCTCCAGAATAATGAGCCAGGGCGACTCGTTCTGTGATCGAGCCAGAAAATAGCTCAGCACAATAATGACCAGCATGCCCCAGACGATCGAAGCAAAAACGGCAGGTCCGAGCGGCAACAAAAGTAGCGGCACGACGAAACTCAATGCGAAGACAAACTTCGTAATAAATGTCGTGATCGTTGCCTGCCATACGTGCTCATGGTCGGTCGTCGGATCGGCCTCCTCCGCCAGGTGGATGCCGAGTGCATCGGACATTGAGTCCGCAACCGCGATGACCAGAATGCCACCGAGCACAGCGGTGATGGACTGCGTTCCGGCGTTCAGGCCGGTGATGAGTCCCAGTGTCGTAATGACACCGGACGTTGCGCCGAAGAACAGGCCCGTACGAGCGCCATCAGTCTTAAAGAATTCCATTTTTTGTTTGTCCCGGTCCTAAAACACCCTGGTATAGAGGCAAATCGCGTCGTCATCGCCCGGCATTGTAATCATCCGATCAAAGGTGAGTCCCAGCTTTTCGATGAGACCAATTGATGGCGCATTCTCCGGTGAAACGATCGCCGTGAGCACGCCAACTTTCAACGTATCGCGTGCGTAGTCGACAACCGCTTGGGCGGCCTCGCCGGCATAGCCTTTTCCAACGAAATCGGGCAGCACACCAAAGCCAATATCCGGGTCATCGAGGTTGTCACGCTTGAAAAGCCCACAGATACCTATCATGGAACCATTGGACTTCAACGACATGCAGTAGGGGCCATAGCCGTAGCCCTCAAATAACTTCTGCGCGCCGTCTTTAATCGCGTCTCTGGACTGCTCCAACGTACGGATGCCCCGATCCGTTACATTGCGAATAAACGCTGGGTCGTTCCAGATCGCCAACATTAATTCGGCATCGTCAACGGTTACAGGCTTCATTCTTAGCCGCGCCGTTTCCATCAGCCATTCGCAGGGTTCGTTTGAGATCTTTGCCATGTCCCTGTTAGTCCAGAAATTCCCAGGTATCGGCGCCGTCGAACCGCCTTATGCGAATACCTTCGTAGTCATCGGGTTTGCACATTCTGAAGTTCACCGCCATTTTGCTGTTCTCATTGCCGTCGAGGCCGATCCAGTGGGTGGTGCCACCGCAGGTTTTGCACGAATGCATCGCCAGGTTCTTGTCGCCATGAACGTAAGCGATCGTCGTATCAGTCGCAGCGTTCATCATGATTTCGCTCACAGGCGCATACGCCCAAAGCGTGCTATAACGCCGACAAACTGAACAATTACAAGAGGTTAACCACTCCGGTCTAACGGGGAAGGTGAAACTCACCGCACCACAGTGACATGAACCGCCAATCGATTCGCGGCTAATCATCCTGGGCGAACCAGGTCAGTTGGCCGCACTTTTCGCAGGGCCGCTCGGAATATGACGACGGCGAGCACCATAAAGAACAGCAGCAGGAACATGCCGAATACAACCGCCATAAATGTCGATGAGTTGAATTCCATAATGCCGTTGGTCTCAGTCGTCGTCCCTGCAGGGAATATTCATACTTAACCCAGTTTTCGGATGCCGACAGCGCTTCGAATTTGGTCCATGTAGGGAATCGAAACTTCACGCGCTCGCTCTGCACCTTTTTGCAATTCGGTTTCCACTATCGACGGATCGGCGATGAGTCGCTCGTACTCCTCGCGCGCCGGACCAATGTGGTCATTGATGTACTCGAATAGTTGCTGCTTCATGGCTCCCCAGGCGATTCCCTCAGCATATTGTTTTGCGACAGCAGCCGTTTCTTCAGGTGTCGCGAACGCCCTGTATATGTCGTACAAGGTGCTGCCTTCGATGTCTTTTGGCTCACCAGGCTCGAGACTGTTCGTCTTGATCTTCATGATGAGTTTGCGAAACTTCTTCTCGGGGGCAAACAGCGGAATCGTGTTGTTGTAACTCTTCGACATCTTGCGGCCGTCCAGACCCGCTAACACAGCGGTATGCTCATCGATCACGGGTTCTGGCAATACGAGCACGTCGCCATAGTGGTGATTGAAGCGCTGTGCGATATCCCGTGCCATTTCGACGTGTTGTTTCTGATCTCTTCCCACCGGAACCTTGGTCGACTTGAACATCAAAATGTCCGCCGCCATCAGGATCGGGTAACTGTACAAGGCCATCGAAATGCCTTTGTCCGGATCCTTGTTATCGCCTTCGACGTTCGCCTGCACCGCGGCCTTATAGGAATGCGCACGATTCATGAGACCCTTTGCCGTCATGCTCGTCAGAATCCAGGTCAACTCCGGTATCTCGGGGATGTCGGACTGTCGATAAAACACGGAGTTTTCAGTATCCAATCCGAGCGCCATCCAGGCCGCTGCAATCTCCAGCGTAGACTGACTGATATTGTCGGGATCTCCACTCTTTGCCAGCGCGTGAAAATCGGCGAGGAAATAGTAGTTCTTCTTTTCCGCGTCCTTACTGGCAGCGATGCTCGGGCGAATTGCGCCGACGTAATTACCAATATGCGGCGTTCCGGTCGTCGTAATGCCAGTCAAATATATCTCTTGCGTCATTCTTTAGTATCCCGCTGCCTGCCCGTCTTTTCGCACTTCGCTGGCGCCATAGTACACGCCCTGATCCTTGTCCCACAGGATGGCCTGATAGCCGCCAAAACTGCCGTCGCTGTCACCTAATGTATGACCCATCGTTTCCAGTGCTTTTCGTGTTGCAGCACTAAACGTCGTCTCAAGATGCAATACGCCGCCGTCCGTCATTGTTGATCCGGTCGGTTCCGACGAACCCGTGTGGTTGATACGTGCTGCATCGCCGGCTTCCTGCAGATTCATCCCGAAGTCGATCATGTTGATGATGATCTGAGCATGCCCTTGCGGTTGCATCGCGCCACCCATCAAGCCAAAACTGATCAGCGGTTCTCCATCTTTCATGACAAACGCGGGGATAATGGTGTGAAAGGGTCTCTTGCCGCCCTCCACAACGTTCGCGTGATTGGCATCCAACGCAAACAGTTCCGCGCGATCCTGCAAAACGAAACCCAGGTCACCCGGCGTCATGCCCGAGCCCATGCCGCGATAGTTGCTCTGAATTAACGACACCATGTTGCCATCCGAATCCGCGACAGTGAGGTATATTGTGTCGCCCTCTTCGAGTTTTGCGTCACCCGCCGGCAATTGCATCGACGCCTTATTTGTATCAATGAGCTCTCGTCGTTCATTCGCGTACTTTTTGGAAATCAAAACTTCTACTGGCACATCAACGAAATCCATGTCCGCGTAGAATTTCGCGCGATCCTCGAACGCGAGCTTTTTTGCTTCGACGAATGTGTGGATGTAATCCGCACTCCCGAACCCCATATCCTCAATATCGAAGCCCTCGAGAATATTCAGTATCTGCAACGCGGCAATTCCCTGACCATTCGGCGGTAGTTCGTATACATCCCACCCTCGATAGTTTGTGGATACGGGCGTCACCCACTCCGATTCATGCGCGGCGAGATCGTCGTAATTCAACAAGCCACCCTGCTCGGCCATGTACGCATCGATGCGGCGTGCAATGTCGCCTTTATAAAATTCGTCGCGACCATTTTCTCCAATCGCCTCCAAGGTGTCCGCCAGTCGAGGGTTCCTGAACATCTCACCTTTCCTGGGAACATCACCATCCGGCATATACGTTTCGGCGAAACCGGGGTAGTGGGCGATGCGCGCCTTATTCGATTTGAAATAGTGTGCGATGACTTCCGAGACCGGGAATCCCTCTCGCGCATAAGCAATAGTCGGCGCGAGCACCTTCGGCATTGGCAGACGGCCATAGCGGTTGTGCAGTTCAAACCAGCCATCGACAGCGCCGGGTACACTGACCGGCAGCGGACCAAACGGCGGAATTTTGTCGATGCCGTTTTTCTGAAAATACTCCAGCGTCATCGCTTTTGGCGCGCGACCGGACGCATTCAGACCGACCAGCTCCTTTTTCTCGGCATCCCATACGATCGCAAACAGATCGCCACCAATACCGTTACCGGTCGGTTCCATGAGACCCAGTGCAGCGTTAGCGGCTATGGCTGCATCAACAGCGCTGCCGCCAGCCTTCAGAATATCCAGCGCGATCTGCGTTGCCAGCGGCTGGCTGGTTGCGGCCATCCCATGCGGAGCAATGATCTCGGAGCGAGAGGCATGCGCTCTACCCGTAACCCGATCGTAGCCGGGGTCAGCGACGGCCATTGCCGCGACTCCGAAACTGACTAATGCGATGCTTGATGTCCATTTGGTCCGCTTCATCCTCTTCTCCACTGCGGGGCGGGCGCTAATGATGGCACTCGCCGCCGGTGGCGGCAACAAGGTATGATTTATCCATGAACAGTAGCTACTCTGACGGGAATCCAGCGCTCGGCGCACTCTACGCTGAGCATATCGAAATCGTCGCAGCGCGCCATGATCACGCGCTGGAACAGGCGGGTGCGAGCCACGCGGTCATCTACTCCGGAAATCCGAAGGTCGCGTTTCTCGATGACTATCAAATGCCATTCAAGCCGAACCCGCATTTCGTCAATTGGGCACCGCTCACTGAATTGCCGTTCTCATACATCGTCTATACGCCTGGGGAGACACCACTACTCATTTTTTACCAACCCCGGGATTACTGGCACGTTGTGCCGGGCTCTCCCAGTGGATATTGGACAGGCGAATTCGATGTTCGCATCGTGCACACGATCGAGGACGTTGCGGAGCATCTGCCTGCAGATCGTGAGAAATGTATTGTTATTGGAGAGATTGATGATGATGCGCTGACGTTTGGCATCGAACGCGTCAATCCCACGACGGCGATTAACATCCTGCATTACGGTCGCGGCGTAAAAACGCAGTACGAACTCGCGACCATGCGTCTCGCCTCGCAGCGAGGTGTTGCAGGACACGCCGCCGCCGAGACGGCTTTTCGCAATGGAGAATCGGAATTCGACATTCATCGCGCGTATTGCAAAGCAGTCAGCCATACGGATCCGGAACTACCGTATGGAAATATCGTCGCGCTGAACGAGCACGGCGCTGTATTGCACTACACCGATTTCGACCGCAAAGCACCCACGGAATCCGGGTCTTTTCTCATCGATGCCGGTGCACAGGTACACGGCTATGCGTCCGATATCACTCGAACTTACTCCTCCGGTGACCAGCAATTTCAAGATCTCATTGACCGTATGGAAATCATGGAACAAGACATAGTCAGCCAGGTTCGCGCCGGAGTTGATTACCGCGAATTGCATATCGCAACGCACAAAATGCTGGCGGGAGTTTTGGTGGACGCAGATCTGGCGAAAGGGGACCCCGACACCCTGCTTGAAACCGGCGTAACGTCAGCGTTCTTCCCACACGGTCTGGGACATTTGCTTGGCATCCAGGTTCACGACGTCGGCGGCTTCATGGAAAATGAGTCCGGCAACACTATCGATCCTCCTAGCGGCCATCCTTTTCTAAGGTTGACTCGCGTGCTCGAGGAAAACATGGTGCTAACAATCGAACCTGGCCTCTACGCTATCGATATCTTGCTCGAAAACCTGCGCGGTACACCCGCTGAAAATCACGTGATCTGGAATACCGTTGACTGGCTGCGCCCGTTCGGTGGCATTCGCATCGAGGACAACGTGCGCGTGCAGGTTAACGATCGGGAGAATCTAACTCGCGACGCTTTTGCTCAGCTTTGAGCTTCGCTTTCACCCGGGCGCCTTTGCGTTCAAGCATCGGTCGAACCCATCCACTGAGTCCCGGTAACAGAGACATGATCGTTGTCAGGAAACCGCTCAGCTTCGGCATCGAAAGCTCGCGTACATTGTTACCGCACAAGTCCAGAATGGCCTGAGCAACTTCCTTGGCTGTACTGATCGGCTGCGAGAAAGTGAGGTCAGACGTCGCATCAATATCCGCCATGATGAAACCGGTATCGATGGGTCCCGGAGACACGACAGCGAACTTGATGTTGCTATCGGCCAATTCCATGCCCAGCGCACGGGTAAATGATCGCAACCCGGCCTTGCTGGCAGCGTATGTAGCACTCCCAGGAATAGGCGCACGACCCGCCAATGACCCGACATTGATAATCGCTCCGCCCCCGGACTCCTCCAAATAAGGTAAAGCCAGTCGAATCAGAATGATGGGAGCCTTGAGATTAACGTCGATCATCTTACCGAGATCATCGGCGTCGACGTCTTTGACGTTACCCCGACTGTGATAGCCCGCATTGTTCACCAGAACATCGATACGCCCGAATTCGAAGGTCGTTTTCTTAAAGAGGTCATCACAGGCAGCGGCGTCAGATACATCCATCGCAAAGACTTCAACGCGCGTCTTGGAACGAAGCTCTTCGGCAATGGTATCGAGATTTTTCTTATTCCGAGCGACCAACATGAGATTGGCGCCGGCCTCAGCAAACATACGTGCGGTAGCGGCGCCTACGCCCTCGGATCCGCCTGTGATGATCACAGTTTTATCATTGAATATCATGCGGAGATGATAGCACTGAAGGAGCGCGCCCCGCGCGCACCATCAAAAACTGAAGTAGCTTTTGATCTTCTTCCAGAGACTGGGTTCCCAGCCGTAGACATCCAATTGATCAGGATCGAGCACGGCGACGGGCATCGTCGTGTCGGGGTGAATAGCCTCATTCGCAGCCACATCTTCCGGGCGTAGCTCGAGATTGCCGCGCTTGGCTTCCGCGGACTCGGTCAGCCCATCGACCGCGAGACTCAGGTACGGCAGAACTTCGTCGTCAACGATATCGTCAAAGAA
>CAZMRZ010000010.1:39958-49447 GCA_964568835.1 uncultured Woeseiaceae bacterium
CCTGATCCGTCAACATGACGATCGCCATCGGCGCATTATCACCGGGTCGAGGTCCCGTCTTCAAGATACGCAGGTAACCACCGGGACGTTCTTTGCAACGTGGGCCGATCTCTGTGAACAGTTTGCCGACAACTTCCTTATCGCGCAGTCGATCAAAAGCGAGACGACGATTCGCGACGCTGTCTTCTTTGGCGAGCGTGATTAGAGGCTCTACGACACGACGAAGCTCTTTGGCTTTCGGTAATGTCGTTCGGATCGTTTCGTGCTTAATCATCGAGGCGGCCATGTTGCGGAACATTGCCTTTCGATGCGAGCTGTTGCGACCCAATTTACGGCCGGATTTTCTATGGCGCATTTCTATCTATCCTAAGAATTCTTTAAATTACATTACGAGCTCGTGCTCAGGACGCAAGGATGAAGGCGGCCAGTTATCCAGGTGCATACCCAGACCTAAACCGTGGCCTTCCAGAACTTCCTTGATCTCTGTCAGAGATTTCTTGCCGAGATTCGGCGTACGAAGAAGTTCCACTTCCGTGCGTTGCACGAGGTCACCGATGTACATAATGTTCTCCGCCTTGAGGCAGTTCGCAGAACGTACAGTCAGTTCAAGTTCATCAACCGGACGCAACAGAATCGGATCGACCTGATTCTCAGCTTGCGCGTCAAAGCCTTCTTCCTGACCCTGCAGGTCAACGAAGACTGACAATTGATCTTTGAGGATGCTGCCCGCGCGGCGGATAGCTTCTTCCGGATCAATTGTGCCGTTCGTCTCGATATCGATGAGTAGCTTATCGAGGTCGGTACGTTGTTCTACACGAGCCGATTCGACATTGTAGGTTACACGAACGATCGGGCTGAACGATGCATCGAGTTGCAGACGACCGATTGGGCCACCCTGCTCTTCGAATGACGGACGCTGTGTCGCAGGACGATAACCGCGACCGCGCTCGACTTTTAAGATCATGTTCAGTTCGCCGGCTTTCGTCAGGTTAGCGATAACCAACTCCGGGTTGGTGATTTCAACATCATGATCGAGCTGAATATCGCCTGCTGTAACTGGACCCGGGCCTTTCTTCGAAATACGCAGCTCTGCCGTGTCACGTGTATTCATCGTGACTGCAACTTGCTTCAAGTTCAAAAGAATGTCGACGACATCTTCCTGCACGCCTTCTATGCTGGTGTACTCGTGAAGTACGCCTTCAATTTCAGCTTCCGTGATCGCAGCACCAGGCATTGACGACAGCAAAATGCGACGCAACGCATTGCCGAGCGTATGACCGAATCCGCGTTCGAACGGTTCGATGGTGACTTTGGCTTGCAGATCGTTGACCGGCGTTACTTTTACAACGCGCGGCTTCAAAAAATCGTGTACTGATTCCTGCATGGGAATTAACCCTCCTGACTACTTCGAGTACAGCTCGACGACAAGGTTTTCGTTGATATCCGGAAGGATGTCTTCCCGATCCGGTAGCGACTTCAAATTACCTGCCATCTTCTTCGTGTCGACATCTACCCATTCCGGCAGGCCGACTTGTCCCGCAATTTCCATTGCGCTCTGGATACGCAGTTGCTTCTTCGCTTTTTCGCGAATATTGACAGCGTCACCGGCTTTGAGCTGAGCAGATGGAATATTAACGATCTTGCCGTTAACTTCGATGCTCTTGTGGCTCACCAGTTGACGTGCCTCGGCGCGAGTTGACGCGAAGCCCATGCGATAAACAACATTATCCAAGCGTCCTTCCAAAAGACGCAGCAGATTTTCACCTGTTGAGCCTTTCAATTGAGCGGCACGCTTGTAGTAGTTACGGAACTGTCGTTCGAGAACACCGTACATCCGACGCAGTTTCTGCTTCTCTCGAAGTTGAATGCCGTACTCCGACAAGCGTGGGCGACGTTGAGCCGCACCGCCGGGGGGAACATCCAGCTTGCACTTCGATTCAAGCGGCCTTATGCCACTTTTAAGAAACAGATCCGTGCCTTCTCGGCGGGACAGTTTACATTTTGGTCCTAAATATCTTGCCATTGTTCAGCCTCTACACGCGGCGCTTTTTAGGCGGACGACAGCCATTGTGAGGAATCGGAGTGACATCCTCAATATTTTGAATACGGAATCCCAAAGCATTCAGAGCGCGTACTGCAGACTCACGGCCTGGGCCGGGTCCACGAACACGCACGTCAACATTCTTTACGCCAAACTCGAGAGCCGCACGGCCCGCTTTGTCGGACGCAACCTGAGCTGCGAATGGGGTTGATTTACGAGATCCACGAAAACCACATCCGCCAGCTGTTGCCCATGAAAGCGCATTGCCCTGACGATCGGTAATCGTGATGATCGTATTGTTGAAGGAAGCATGTATGTGCGCAATTGCGTCAACAACGTGCTTTTTAACCTTCTTCTTCTTAACTTCAGCCATTTAAGACCTACCTCTTAATCGGACGACGCGGGCCCTTACGGGTGCGCGCGTTCGTACGAGTGCGTTGGCCGCGAAGCGGCAAACCACGTCTATGACGAATACCTCGGTACGAACCGAGGTCCATCAAACGTTTGATGTTCATTGAAGTTTCACGACGCAGATCGCCTTCAACCGTGAAGATCGCAACTGCTGTACGCAGCTTCGCAACTTCCGGCTCAGCCAGATCCTTTACCTTCGTGTCCGGAGCAACGCCGGCCGCTTCGCAAATCTGCTTCGCGCGCGTATCTCCAATACCGAAGATAGACGTCAATGCAATCACGACGTGCTTCGCCAACGGAATGTTTATGCCTGATATACGTGCCACTTACGTGTTCCTTATCAATAGCCCCAGGACTAGCCCTGGCGCTGCTTATGCCGTGCGTCTGTGCATATCACTCGCACAACTCGATTGCGTCGAACGATTTTGCAATTTCTGCAGATCTTTTTAACTGATGCTCTTACTTTCATGAGCTGTCTCCAAAACACTGACGAATCAGCGCGTCTGTGCACCTTTGTTTTTTCCACCCTTGCCGTAATCGCGCAGGTTGGCTTTCTGCATCATGCCTTCGTACTGGTGACTCATTGCATGTGCTTGCATTTGTGACATGAAGTCCATCGTGACAACGACCAGAATCAGCAGCGATGTGCCACCGAAGCTGAACGGCATACTCGGGTAGAACATGCGAACAAACTCAGGGAGCAGACATACACCAGCGATGTACAGTGCGCCCCAGAACGTCAGTCGAGTCAGAACTCGGTCAATGTATTCCGCTGTGTGCGCGCCCGGCCGGATACCCGGTAGGAACGCGCCACCCTTCTTCAGCTGATCAGCCGTCTCTTTCGAGTTGTACTGCAACGCTGTGTAGAAGAAGCAGAAGAAAATAATCAGTCCGCCGTACATCAATACGTAAATAGGTTGACCGGGACCAAGATTGGCTCCAATCGTCTGCAGCGCGCGTTGTACGACAGTCGGGTCAGGCGACTGGCCGAAAAACTGCGCGATCGTCGCCGGGAACATCAGGATGCTTGAGGCGAAAATCGGCGGGATAACACCAGCCATGTTGATCTTGAAGGGCAGATGCGTGCTCTGTGCCTGCATCATCTTTCGGCCCTGCTGTCGTCTGGCGTAATTCACGGTTATGCGACGCTGCGCACGCTCCATGTACACGACGAAAACGATCGCTGCGATGCCGCCCAGCAACATCATGATTGCCGTGATGGACGACATTTCGCCGCTTCGAACCAGCGCAGCCGTACCGGCAATAGCGCCAGGCAGCCCGGCCACAATACCGGCCAGAATAATCATCGAGATACCGTTACCGATACCACGTTCGGTAATTTGCTCACCCAACCACATCAGAAAAACCGTGCCGGTTACTAAGGTAATACAGGCAGTAATCAAGAACGCCGGTCCGGAATGCACAACCAATCCGGGCTGACCCTGCAACCACGATGCCGCTGCAACTGACTGGAAACTCGCAAGTGCGACCGTGCCATAGCGCGTGTACTTCACGATCTGGCGCCGGCCTGATTCACCCTCTTTACGAAGCGCCTCAAGACTCGGAACGATTCGACTGGCCATCTGCATAATGATCGATGACGAAATATACGGAACGATCCCGAGCGCGAAGATACCAAAGCGTGACAGCGCACCACCGGAGAACAGGTTGAACGTCGCCAGCAAGCCACCGGATTGTTGGTTGAAGAAATCCTTCAACGCGACCGGATCAACGCCTGGTACCGGAATATAGGTACCCACGCGATAGACGATCAGCGCGCCAATGAGAAACATGAAACGAATCTTTAATTCGCCCATTTTGCTCGCTTGCTTCGCTATCTCAGCCGGATTTTGTTGAGGCTTCTTTGCCATAATTCATTCGCGCGTAGAACGCGCTCCTACTAATCTTCTATTGAACCGCCAGCTTTCTCGATCTCTTCACGGGCACCCTTGGTGACCTTGAGACCTTTCAGCTTGACTGCTTTTGTTACTTCGCCGGACTTGATGACCTTAACTTTGGTCACAAATGCCGGAACGAGATTCATTGCCTTCAGCACATCCATATCGATCACGTCCGCTGTCGGAAGATCGAGTTCGTGCAGTCGTAGCTCAGCCGTAAGGCGAGCCATGCGTGACCGGAAGCCCACTTTCGGCAGTCGACGTTGCAAAGGCATCTGTCCGCCCTCGAATCCGACTTTGTGGTAACCACCGGAACGGGCCTTCTGGCCCTTGACGCCACGACCACTGGTCTTACCCTGGCCAGCAGAGTGACCACGGCCCTTACGCTTGCCTACTTTTTTCGCACCGCTACCCGGTGACAGTTCGTTCAGACGCATGTCAGGCTTCCTCTACCGATACCATGTAAGAAATGCGATTTATCATGCCGCGATTCTCCGGAGTATCGCCAACCGTTACTGTTTGGCGGATCTTGCGCAAACCCAAGCCAGCGATGCACGCCCTGTGGCTTTTCAGCCGACCGTACTTGCTCTTGAGCAGCGTGACTTTTAATTCTTTGGTCTTCGCCATTATCTTGTCTCTATTGTATATTTCGCGGCTACGAGCCGCTCCTACAAAGGTTCTGGCCCTTTACGCCAGAATCTCTTTAACTTTCTTGCCGCGCTTCGCTGCGATGGACTGTGGTGAATGTATCTCCGACAGACCTTTGATTGTTGCGCGAACAACGTTGATCGGGTTGCGCGAGCCGTAGCTCTTCGCCAGAACGTTACGTACGCCCGCGGCTTCGAAGACAGCGCGCATCGCGCCACCAGCAATTACGCCGGTACCTTCAGACGCAGGCTGCATGTAGACCAAAGTCGCGCCATGACGGCCCTTTTTGGCGTACTGCAACGTGTCATTATTCAAATTGAGGCTGATCATATTCTTGCGAGCAGATTGCATAGCCTTTTGAATCGCGATTGGCACTTCACGTGCCTTGCCATAGCCGAATCCAACCTGGCCAGCGCCATCACCAACGACGGTGAGAGCTGTAAAACCAAATTGACGACCGCCCTTAACTACTTTGGCAACGCGGTTAACGGTAACCAGTTTTTCAATAAGGTCATCGTTCGATTGATTGTTGTCGTTTCTAGCCATTATTAATCCTGTTAGAACTTCAGTCCGGCTTCACGAGCCGCATCGGCCAGCGCTTTTACACGGCCGTGGTAACGAAAACCGGAACGATCGAACGCAACGGTGTCAACGCCAGCTGCTTTTGCTTTCTCAGCAATGCGGGCACCAACAATTGCTGCTGCTTCGACGTTGCCGCCATTCTTGATTCCTTTGCGAACTTCGGCTTCGAGCGTAGACGCCGATGCCAAAATCTTGTTGTCACCAGGCCCGATGACCTGCGCGTAAATATGCTGCGGCGTTCGGTGCACGCTCAGACGCACAGCCTCTAGCTCACGAATCTTCGAGCGCCCCCTGCGGGCACGACGTATACGATTTTCTTTCTTACTCAGCTTCATGGTGTGACCTTAATTATTTCTTCTTCGCTTCTTTGAGAACAACACGCTCACCGGCGTATCGAACACCCTTGCCCTTATACGGCTCAGGCGGACGGAAGCGGCGAATATCAGCGGCAACCTGACCTACTTTCTGTTTGTCGTTGCCACGAATGATGACTTCGGTTTGGCTCGGCGTCTCGATATCAATCCCTTCGGGAGCCGCATAAACAACCGGATGCGAGAAACCGAGCGAGAGGTTCAGGTTCTTGCCCTGTGCCTGCGCGCGATAACCAACTCCAACCAGCTCGAGCTTTCGCTCAAATCCTTCAGTTACGCCCTGCGCCATATTGGCCAGCAAAGAACGCATTGTGCCCGTAACAGCCATTGCGAAACGCGAACCGGAACGCGGTGCTAGTGTAAGCACGCCTTCGTCCTGAGTCACTTCAACTTCGGAGTTCAGCTCCATCGACAATTCGCCTTTGCCACCTTTAAGGGTGACGACGTTGCCGTCTTGCTTGAACTCAACGCCTTTTGGCAGTTCAACCGGTGATTTTGCAATTCTTGACATAGTCCTGTCTCTTCTTAATGGGGTTCTGCGTTAGGAAACGACGCAAAGAACCTCACCACCAATACCTTTTTCACGAGCCTGGCGATCACTCATAACGCCAGCTGACGTTGAGACAATTGCCACACCAAGGCCACCGAGTACTTTCGGCAGCTCATCTTTGCCGCGGTAAATTCTAAGACCCGGCTTACTTGTCCGCTGGATCGTTTCAATTACCGGAACACCTTCGAAATACTTCAACTCAACGGTGAGTTGCTTTTCAGCGCCTTCACCTTCGGTCGCAAAACTCAGAATGTAGCCTTCGTCCTGTAATACTTTTGCCACAGCTTCTTTTGCAGTCGAGGCCGGCATAGACACACTCACTTTCCGTGCGCCTTGTCCGTTACGAATGCGGGTCAGCATGTCTGCAATCGGGTCACTCATACTCATGTTCTGTCTCCGCCTACCAGCTGGCTTTTGTCAGGCCGGGGATTTCGCCATTCATGGCGGCCTCACGCAGCTTGTTGCGGCCAAGGCCGAACTTTCGATAAACACCGTGTGGGCGACCCGTAATCGCACAACGGTTTCGTTGTCGCGTGGGGCTGCCATCACGTGGCAAATCATTCAGCTTCGCTTGTGCAACAGCACGCTCATCATCTGAGCTATGAAAATTGCGAACGATCGCTTTCAGTGCCTTGCGCTTTTCAGCTTGCCGAGCTACGAGCTTGGTTCGCTTTGCTTCGCGCATGATCATTGATTTCTTGGCCATGTTTATTAGATCTCGTTGTCTATTCTGATAAATCTATGTAGGGACGAAACTACGTGCCTACTGTTTCTTAAACGGGAAGTTGAACGCTTCGAGAAGCGCCTTGCCTTCCTCGGGGTTGCGCGCCGTCGTGGTAATGATGATGTCCATTCCACGCAGTGCATCAATTTCGTCGTAGTTAATTTCCGGGAAAATAATCTGTTCCTGGACGCCCATGCTGTAATTGCCCTGGCGATCGAACGACTTCGGGTTCAAACCACGGAAATCACGGATACGAGGAATCGCAATGTTCACGAGACGATCGAGAAACTCGTACATACGTTCGCGACGCAAGGTCACCTTGCAGCCGATCGGCATGCCGTCGCGAATCTTGAATCCAGCAACAGACTTGCGAGCAATCGTCGTCACCGGCCGTTGACCTGCAATCTTCTGCATGTCTTCGCGAGCCTTTTCCATGATCTTCTTGTCAGCTACCGCTTCACCGACACCCATGTTGATGGTGATCTTGGTGATCTTCGGTACTTCCATCGGATTTTTCAGGCCAAGCTTCTTCTGGATCTCGCCAGCAAGCTCATTCTGATATTTTTCGTGTAATCGTGCCATCGTATTATCTCTTAAATATCGACTACGTCGCCGCTCTTGAAGACGCGAACTTTCTTGCCATCTTCAACGCGGAAACCAACTCGCTCACCCTTCTTGGCTTTCGGGTTGAAAACGAGCACGTTCGAAATATCCAGCGGCATCGCATGGTCTTTAATACCACCAGCTTCGCCAATATTCGGGTTCGGCTTAACATGCTTCTTCGCGAGGTTTACTCCCTCAACGAGCACGCGTTCATCAGTAAAGACCTCAAGCACAGTGCCGCGACGGCCCTTGTCCTTTCCGGCTGTTACGATAACTTCGTCACCTTTTCTAATCTTATTCATATCGTCCATTCGCGCGTATGACGCGCTCCTACATTGTCCAATTCGCGCGTAAGACGCGCTCCTACAGCACCTCAGGTGCGAGGGAGATGATCTTCATGAACTGGTTGGTACGCAGCTCGCGTGTGACCGGTCCAAAAATACGTGTGCCAATTGGCTCAAGACGTGCGTTCAGCAAAACTGCTGCATTACCGTCAAAGCGAATCAAGCTACCGTCTGCCCGACGCACGCCCTTACGCGTACGAACGACAACGGCGTTGTAAACCTCGCCTTTCTTGACCTTGCCACGCGGGATAGCGTCTTTAACGCTTACCTTTATGACATCGCCTACACCGGCGTACCGACGCTTCGAGCCGCCGAGTACTTTGATGCACTGCACGCGACGGGCACCTGAGTTATCTGCCGCATCCAGAACTGTCTGCATCTGAATCATGACTGCATCCTAAGTGTGATTACTTGCCCGCCGAACGTTCAACGACGTTTACGACTGACCAGGATTTATTTTTCGAAATTGGACGACATTCAGAAATCTGAACCGTGTCGCCCGCCTTACACTCGTTTGCCGCATCGTGCGCCATCACCTTGGACGTACGGCGGATGTACTTGCCGTAAACCGGGTGTTTGATCAGACGTTCGATCGCAACAGATACGGTCTTGTCCATCTTGTTGCTTACGACACGACCTGTGATCGTGCGCTGTGTTTTCTTTTCTTCACTCATTTGTCTTCACCCGCTGCACGCGAAAGTTCACTAAGAACTGTCTTTACGCGCGCGATATTTTTTCTGACGAGACTGTGCTGATGAACCTGTGCCAACTCGCCTGTCGCCTGTTGCATACGCAAATTGAACTGCTCGCGTCGCAAAGCAACGAGTTCGTCGTTGAGTTCATCCGCCGATTTACTGCGAAGATCAGCTGCATTCATCACATCACCTGCCGTCTAACAAATGCGGTACTGAACGGCAGCTTCGCAGCGGCCAGTCGGAACGCCTCACGAGCGATCTCTTCAGTAACACCTTCCATCTCATAAAGGACGCGGCCCGGCTGAATCTGGCATACCCAGTACTCAACGTTGCCCTTGCCCTTACCCTGTCGCACTTCAAGCGGCTTCTTGGAGATCGGCTTGTCGGGGAAAACCCGAATCCAGATCTTTCCGCCACGCTTGATGTGACGCGTCATTGCACGACGAGCTGCCTCAATCTGACGAGCCGTCAGACGACCACGGTCGGTCGCTTTGAGTCCGAACTCACCGAACGAAACATTGCTTCCGCGCAGAGCGAGGCCGCGGTTGCGTCCCTTAAACTGCTTGCGAAATTTTGTCCGTTTTGGCTGTAACATTTTTGTATTTCCGTTCTTTTTTAGAGG
>CAZMRZ010000011.1:0-8915 GCA_964568835.1 uncultured Woeseiaceae bacterium
GGCCGATCTGATCTGTAATTTGACTGGCTTGTTGCAAACCAAGCGCGATTGCGGCGCCGGACAATTCGCCACCATCACTTTCGGTAGCCTGATTGAGCGGCCTGCCAATGATCAGGTATGAAAGAGCGTCGGCATCGGCCATCGCCGGGTCGGAATAAACAGACGTCGTCAGATTCTGCGCGCGCCCTCGCAAATGAATTCCGGCTGTTACCGACCCATCAAACGTTTCCACAACACGCACAGCTCTAACGTCAACCAAGGGATCATCGAGCGGGCCAGTAAAAATAAGTTCGCCTTGTTCAATTTTCAGTTTCTGACCCTGCGCTGCATAAGTCCCGTCAACGAGAGAGAGCTTTCCTTCCGCACGAATTGGCCGACCGTCGGCCATTTTGAAAAGCACATTGCCAACCAATCGAGTATCCAGTCCGAGTGCCTCGAAATGCACCCGATCGCCGAGCAAGAGTCGCGTCTCACCCGTAATGAGTGTTCTCCGGGTGACACCATTTTCTTCGCCCAACACAACAACATCGGGGGAGATCGTAACTGCACCAACGGGTGTCTCTCGCAGTGAAATCTCCGCCCTCGGTACTTCAAGCTGACCCGCAACCTGCCATGCCGCTGAATCACCAGAAAGCTCTAAGTCCGGCGAAGCCCAGACCCGGTACTCTGGCCAGTTGACTAACTCTGCTCCCTCGCCGTTGATTGTAAAACGGGCGGAGCGGGAGGATTGCATCAGGTCCTGAAATTGACCGCTGATTTGCAGTAAGCCGTCGCCAGCTTTGGCTGAACCCTTGATAGTGGCATTACCATCGGGCGCGCCCTCGATCACGACGCTAATTTCATCCAGGGGCACATTCAGCGACGGTACGACCAGTCGCCCGTCGTGCCACTCGGCAGTGCCGGAGAGCGCCGGTGCGTTCAACGGTCCCGTCGCCGATAGTGCAGTCGTTATCGCCCCTTCAAAACGATCAATCTGTGGCACGACCGCAGAGATCCAGCTCCAGTCGTCGCCCTGCAGCCGCAGGCGACCGGTCATAGGCGCGTCAAAATCAAGCTGTTCGAGCTTAACGTACAGCTCTGCGCTAACCCCTGGGTCAATGCCAATGGTCGCGTTTGCTGCCACCCCACCGTCACGCAGGATGACATCAACTTCAGCACGCGGGACCAACACATTGGTGACCTCACCGTTTGCTTCGGTGATGCCAAGCGCGGTGTCAGCTTGAGTCCAGTTGAACGTCCCATCCCAAGTCCCCGACTGCCGCGTCAAATCGATATCGGCGCGACCTAATCCCGACAGTTGATAATTTTGCGGCAACAAGCGATTTCCCAAAGCCAGCGGCAAGTCCCGAACTGCCGCCACCGCACGAATTGTGTCGCCCGCCAGACTGAACTGCGATATGCGAATATTGCCAAGGTCGCCGTTCCACTCGTTGGCATCCAGCGATAGATCCCCACCGAGTACACGCAACGAAAATGAATCTTTCAGATCCCATGTACCCAGGTCATCCTTTGAAATTGTCGCTTCGCGAATCACACCTGCGATCAGTTGACCGTCAAACCGAACGCTCCCGTCGGCTCTGACACCAAGGTCCTGGTATCGCCAGTCCGCATCGACCTCCGCTTGTCCGGGAGTCCCTCGCAATGACACTACAAAATTGCCGAACTCCGTATCTTGGTAGGAAAGATTTTCCAGCGTCAGATCACTGTTGACGCGCGGGCTGTCGATGGATCCGTCGATTCGGGCTTTGCCAACAGCCGTTCCGGCAAGCCCGGGCCACAGCTGGCCCAGTGCCGGAGCATTCAGCGCCAGACTTAATGACAGTTCGTCGGCGGCATTGGAAGCGTCAAAGGAAATGCGATTATCACCAACCCGCAATGTGCATTGCGAACACTGCTGTCGTTCTGCAGACACCTGTAATTTGCCACCCGCGCGCAACGGCGCATCGTTCAGAATGCCAACCAGTTCCAAGCGACCGATCGTCATCACGCCAGTCTGATCAAGCGATAGATCGGCCGACAGGTTCAGTCGTCCGGCTAATTCGTTGTGAAATAATGACGGATCAATATTTGTCGATCTGACCGTCGCGTTGACCAGGAGTTCCGGCCGCCAGGCCATGTTCCCATTCAGATCCATCACGCCTTCCGGACCGGTTATCCGCGTCGCGAATTCCGATAAGCCCTCGGTGTTGCCGTTCGCCGTACCGGTCAACTGATAACGGCGCTGTTCGTCCAGCACAAACGTCGTTGCGTAAGAAGCGTCATAGCGGGAGGCAATCCCCGCCAGTCGTACTTTTCCGTCCAGAAGTTCACGGCCACCAACGAGCCAACCACCCCACTCGATCGCAGCGTCGAATTCTGGTTCGATGCGATCAAGAATCTGCAAGGTACCCGACACGGTTGCTGCGTAATCACCGCTAACGTCCTGTCGAAACTCGAGCTGTGCCAGACTGCCACGAACTGATCCACGACCTGACCCGCTGCCATCCTCCAGCCGCCAACTAACGTCGGCCGATGTTGGCACAACACCTGCCAACGCCATTGAGAATTTCGAAATGCTTGCGCTTAGAGGCTCCATGGCTGCCGTTGCGTTTGCTACGCGCAATTCGTTACCGACAACACGCAGGTTCGCCAGCGCAATTCTGCGGATGACCCGTTCCGAGCCCCCATTCGTCGATATGAATTCGCCTATCGACGCGTTTCTGATCATCAGGGAAACGGGTAGCGGCCGCATCGCGATTTCGAATGGCGTCGGTTCCGTAACGGGTGGACGCAAATTGAGGTGGGCTGCCGATGTTGCACTCAGATTTTGAACAGTTACCCGGCCTGTAATCAAGGATGGCCAGTGCAGACTGACATCGAGGTTTTCTACTTTTATCTCTTGGGCTTCATCGGTATAGGCGAACTTCGCGAAGCGCAGCCCGCGCCAGACAGTCCCGTCGAACTCCGCAGCGTCCAGTTTGCCGGGCAACGCATTATCCAGACGCGTCAGGGTCCAACGCGTCCCGGCCTCGGTATTGAGAACAAAAGCCAGCGCGGCGAATAAGAAAATGCACATTGCTATTAACAGCAGGAGTATTTTGCCCACCCATTTGCCGATACGCGCAATCACAGGTCCGGCCCAAGACTGATATGGAGGCGAAAACTCTCATCGGGATTATCCAGCGGATGCGCGAAATCGACTCGGATGGGCCCAACCGGTGAGTACCACCGCAGCCCGACACCGACGCCGGTCTTAAACTCAAAGTCGGTCTGATCAAAGGCATCACCAGCATCGATGAACGCGGCTAAAGCCCACTTCTCACCGATCAGCCGGTCGATTTCCAGGCTCCCGTCGAGCAAATGGCTGCCGCCAATCACGTCGCCGTCTGTGTCTTCCGGGCCCAAGGTCTCAAAATCGTAACCGCGGACGCTTTTATCACCGCCCGCGAAGAAGCGAACCGAGGCCGGAAGATCGGACAGCGCATCTTTGGCCGTCATACCGAGGGAAACACGTGCGAGAACGCGTGTGCGCTCTCCGATAGACCGTAACCATTTCGCTTTGGCCCGGAGTTGCACAAAACTCGTGTCCGATCCCAGAGAGTCGCTGGCTCCGCGTACATCGAAGCTGAGGCGGTAGCCCTTTGTCGCGCGACTAATCGCACGACCTTTGGCAGCCTCCCAGTTCGTACCAATGATGATCAGTTGACTCGTCGACTGCTGATCTGCCACCGTAAAGTCTTCGTAAGCGTAATCGACGTAACGTGTTTGCAGCCACTTTGACCCAAGACTCTTGGAACGAAGAAACCCCAACTTGAAGCTGTCGTGCTTGCTGGTATCGGTGTCCTCGTGCTGCACACCTGTGACGATACTGAACCACTCACTCCGCGGGTCTCTCTTGGGCCAGCGATAGACTGCGTTCAACTCGGACTTTACGGGCGAACCGAATATCTTGCTTTCGAACTGGTGGCCTCTATCGTTGATCCGTCGGATGGCATGGCCGATGCGTCCGTTTGGCCCCAGATCCGTCGAAAAGCCACCACCCACGGAATAGATGCGGCGCTTTGCCGGCACCATATTGACCATTACGGGAACCGTCTTATTCTCGGCGTCGAGCGGTGCCGTATTGATTGATACTGACGCGAAATAGCTGCTGCCGTTCAATGCCTCGTAAAGGTCGTTGATGGCTTTCGCCGAATACGGCTGGTCCCGCCGTATGTCCGTGTAGCCCTGCAAAATGGGATCGCGCAAGATGCCTTGCGTAAAGCTCACTTCGCCAAACCGGTACTTCTGTCCGCTCTTAAAACGCAATGCCAGGTCTGCACTTCTTGCATCCTTGTCGATCGTTACCTGGCTGGATTCGAAGTCCGCTTCAAAGAAACCGGCATCGCTGGCCGCACGCAAAAGAGACGACTTGAATTCACTGTATTGCCCATGATCAAAGATGGCGCCCGATTGCGGGCGATTGGCAGAAATCCGGTTCTGAAATAGCGAGTCAACGCTCGCATCGCCAAGAATCTCGATGTTCACGCTACGCAGGCGGACCGGTTCACCGGCGCTAATATCAAAATTGGCCGTCCAGCAGTCGTCGTCCCACTGGAGCGATTTTTCAATTTCCGGCTCGTAATACCCAAGCGCTCTGAGCGCTTTGACAATGTCCTTGTCAGCATCGCGAAAGAGTCTCTCGACACGCCAACGCGCAGAATCACAGCTAGTCGTCGTCAGCGGTGACAATGCCCGAACGTTAGTACTCAGACGCTCATCCAGCCCCGAAAAAACCACCTCCGCACGAGCGATGCCGCAACTAAGCAGCAACAGCCAGACGGTGGCTGCGGCACTTGCGCATTTGCGGTGTGAATTCATGCGATTCGGTTGAAGAGTCATTAGCTCAGAGTGATCCGAGCATCAACTGATTTCGGATCAGTTAGAGATGTTTATCCATCAAGCTTTCGATAGTTGATCGAATGGGGCCCTTGAGCATCATTAGCGCGAATCCAAGCTTGAGGTCCACATTGACCTCATCGTCCGAAAGCCTGACCCAACCATTAACACCCGAGCCTTTGATGCACAGATCATCCCCCTGCCATTCGGACACGAGGCCGTATTCATCACCGAGATCGTCGGCGAGCTCTTGTACCTTCGTCCTGGCTTCAGCCCGGCCGAGCGAGTGGCGGCGAGAAATATTCATGCGCGTGCTTACCTCCGGGAAAACTCTGAATAGCTGACGCTCGGGCTAAGATAACAGTCTTGCTCCTGATCATACCGAGGAATACCCAGCATGGCTGCAGCATTTATTTGCGACTCTGGAGAAACTTTCGAAACTGGGCACGCCTTTCCGGGAGAACGGCACTATCACGGCCGGCAACGCATCCAGGGAATCGCAACGATTATTGAACGGGTTTGGCTTAGCTCTTCGCCAGCTCCGCTGCCGCCCGCTTCAGGTCGTCCGCTGTATCCACGCCGATGCCAGGCCGTTGTTCAGGAACGCCGACAGCGATCGTCATACCCAGCGATAACGCGCGCAGCTGCTCGAGTTGTTCGCAGTTTTCCAATGGCGATGCGGCGGCGCTCACAAAGCGGCGCAACACACCGCAACGATAGGCATA
The DNA here is from genome assembly GCA_964568835.1 of uncultured Woeseiaceae bacterium. Taxonomy (GTDB): domain Bacteria; phylum Pseudomonadota; class Gammaproteobacteria; order Steroidobacterales; family Woeseiaceae; genus UBA1847. The sequence continues at coordinate 5,583 of CAZMRZ010000011.1, forward strand.
AATGCCGTGGTGATGAAGTGCCGCCGCGCGTGCCTGATCGCTGGTCTCCGCATCACGTGCAAACGGAATGGCTGCCCGCGAAAAATAGATGGCGTGGTCATTATCATCACAAATGACCTTCACGCAGTTCGGACTTTCAAAGTCCTTCTGGCTTAGAAACGACGAAGCCAGAGTCGCGATATCCGCGCTGGCATCTTCGAGCAATCCCGCACATTGATTCACCAGTGCCGCCGGCATGTTCGGTTCGTCACCCTGCAAATTCACAACGATTTGCGAGTCGTCCCAATCCAGGAGATCGGCGACCTCCGCTATTCGCTCGGTTCCGGACTGGTGATCATCTCGAGTCATGCAAACCGTTGCGCCGAAAGCCTCAGCGACCGCGGCGATGCGCTCGTCGTCGGTCGCGATGACAACTTCAGAGGCCCCGCTTTCCACAGCCCGCTCGTAGACATGCTCGATCATGGGCTTGCCGTTAATTTCCAGCAACGGTTTCCCCGGTAGTCTGGCCGAGGCATATCGAGACGGTATGACGACGACGAAGTCAGTCACGGTCGGTCACCACAGCTCTGCAGGCGCTTTTCAATTTGCTCAATAAACTCTGTAGCTTTCACTGGCTCCATACTCAGATCGACAGGGACAAACCAATACTTGTCCGAAAGACTTCGTCCCAGTTTGACGGAATCTTTCTCTGTCATAAAGACATCAAAATCGTCGCCGAAGTCGATATCCGTTTTATCGATCGCGGCATGGTCTTTCAGGCTGTGCTCAATCACCTGAATTCCGTATGTGCGCAGGAGATCAAAGAACCGCTTCGGGTTCCCGATTCCGGCTACCGCATGCACCGTCGTATCTTTAAATCTCATCAACGGACGTGCAAGCGATCCATTCAGCCGGCTTGCATCGTTCGCGATCAGGTCGAATCTGATGCCGTTGGAATGGACAACGTCCCCGCCCCCATTGACCAACACCCCATCAACACTTTCCAGGCGTTGCGGACCTTCGCGTAACGGTCCCGCTGGCATTAGTCGTCGATTACCCAGCCCGCGCTCACCGTCGACGACACAGATTTCAAAATCGCGCTGCAGGCGCAGATGCTGCAGGCCGTCATCAGCAATGATCACGTCAACGCCGTCATCAACCAACATCGTCGTAGCTCTGACTCGATCCGAATCAACAGCAACCGGACATCGCGCTCGCTTAGCCAATAATACGGGCTCATCACCAACAACGGCTGCGTCACTATCGATATCAACTCGCATTGATGTGCCCGACTTGCTACCGCCGTATCCGCGACTCACGATGCCGGGCGAATGCCCGTTGGCGCGCAACTCGTTTACAAGCCAGATCACTGTCGGTGTTTTTCCTGTCCCACCCGCCGTGATGTTGCCAACAACAATAACCGGCACACGTGCTTTAAAAGTGCGAAATACGCCAGATCGAAACAAGAACGAACGCAGTTTTAGCAAGAGCCAATAAATCCCGCTCAGCGGTAGAAGTACCCAGCCTGAACCGGCACCTTCGTACCAGACGCGGTGTATCCATCGGTATACGGCACTCACAACACTAAGCCTGTTCGTCGCTGAACTGCATGCGATAGAGCGCAGCATAGTGACCGTTCTGAGCCACTAACTCTGCGTGAGTACCCGACTCGATCACGCGCCCCGCGTCAAGAACTATTATGCGATCGGCCTTCTCCACGGTCGACAAACGATGTGCGATTACGAGAGTCGTTCTGTCCTTCATGAGTACATTCAGCGCGTCCTGAATGCGCCGCTCCGAATGTGTATCGAGCGCCGATGTCGCCTCGTCGAGAATCAGCACCGGCGCGTTCTTCAGAAGTGCCCTGCCAATGGCAATTCGCTGTCGTTGTCCGCCCGATAGCAGAACACCGCGGTCGCCAACCATCGTCTCGAGACCATCCGGCAACTCATCAACGAATTCCAGAATATGGGCAGCTTCGGCGGCCGCCATCAACTCTTTTTCAGACTGCGACTTCAGTTGTCCGTAGGCGAGGTTATTCCGGATGGTGTCGTTAAACAAAATAACATCCTGACTCACGAGGCTGATGTTATTGCGAAGACTTGCCAGCGTGAAATCGCGAATCGATACGTCGTCGATTTGAATGTCGCCCGAATCGATTTCGTAAAATCTCGGCAGCAGGCTCGCCAAGGTCGATTTTCCACTACCAGACTGCCCGACGATGGCCACCGTCTTACCGGCGCCGATGGACATACTGACATTTTCAATGACCGGGCCATTATCGTCGCCGTAGGAAAACCCAACATTGTCGAAGTAAACATGGCCGCGGACACGCTCAATCTCCGCAGTGCCGGTATCCTTTTCATCCTTCTCGTCCATAATCATGAACAGACTGTCAGCACCTGCGACTCCACGCTGCAGGGTCGCGTTCACACTGGTAATACGGCGAACAGGCTGCAACATGAGGATCATCGCCGAGAAGAACGATATAAACTGACCCGCAGACAGGGCACCCTCGATGGACTGCTTTCCGGCTATGTATATGACCAGCGCGACACCGAATCCGAAAATGATCTGAGTAACCGCGACGCCCATTGAACGAAGTCGAATCATCTTCAGGTTTTGCTTACGATTACCTTCGTCAACTTCGACCAGTCTGTCACGTTCGTACTCATAGCCTCCGAACGCCTTAACAACCGAGTTGCCGCGGATTATTTCATCGGTTACTTGAGTAACCTCGCCCACCGAATCCTGTATGCGGCGGCTGTAGCGCCTGAAGGCGGCGCCGAGCAGCCTGACAAGAGCCGCGACGACCGGAAACAGAATCGCGACAAAAACAGTCAACATAGGACTGTGGTAGAGCATGACTCCGAACGCCGCGATGACCGTCAATGTATCGCGAATGGCTATGGTCACGACACTTGTCACCGACTCGGCGACCATTTCTACGTTGTAGGTAAGACGCGACAGCAATGGCCCTGCAGCCTGTGCGTCGAAAAACTTCATCGGCAGCGTCAGAAACTTGTTAAACACCTGGCGGCGTAAATCGCTGATAACGCTCCGACCGATCCATCCCAGCGAATACTCCGTCGCGAAGCCGGAAATTCCTCGCAAAATAAAAATAATCAGGAACGCCAGGGGAATCCAATTGCCGGATTCGACCTGCTTGGCAACCATGGTTTCGTCCATCAATGGCTGCAAGAGATAGACAAGTCCGGCTTCAACGATCGCGGTGGCGGTCATGCCCACAACGGCGATGAATCCGATGAGTTTGTGCGGCGTGACGTATTGCCAGAGTCGGCCGTAAACTACGCGGACTTCAGGGTCGATACGTTTCTTCACCGTTGCCTTAAT
>CAZMRZ010000011.1:9015-24199 GCA_964568835.1 uncultured Woeseiaceae bacterium
CGGCCCGTATCTTCAATGGAGTCTTTCAACACCACGCGATCGCGGTCACGATTCATGAGTCCTGCGGCGAGAATCTGCCCGAGCGCGGACCCCTGATGCAGCGTCTGGATCTGTTTCTGATCAAGCTGGTCTTTCTTGACCCATCCCCAGACTTTGCTCGTGAGGTCCTCCGGGATGACGCGCTTTTGCTGCAGCGTCCAGAAGCGCTCAAGAATGATACCCATGGCGATGATCGCGCACAGAACAATGGGCCACATCAGCAAGCCGCCCGATTTAACTATCTCAACCATTAAGAACCTGAAATCAGAGGAAAATGGAAATATACAGTGACAGCGCCGAAAATTCTCGCTAAAGGTCCGCAGAATCATGCCAGAAACGTCGTCGCCGCAGCCTTTCCTCTCGCAACAGGCTGATGCCATCGTTAGCGCACAGTCGAAAGCTGATAGCGCCTGAGCTCGCCGTGCTCAAAACGGTCCCTCCAGCGACCTCCCAGCGCTTTACGACGCGATCTTTCGGGAAGTCCCAGCGATTATTGCGGCCAGCCGATGCGATCGCGAGATTTGGCCTCAAGCGATTGACAAACCGCGGGCTGGACGAGGTCAGGCTGCCGTGATGTGGAATCAGGACGGCGGTGACTCCCTGGAGGTCCGATTCGGCCAACAAGCGCTGTTCGCCTGCCGCCTCAATATCGCCGGTCAAAATCAGTTGATGCTCCCCGACGCTCACGGCGATAACACACGATGAATCGTTGCCCGTCATCACATTTCCGGGACCGGGGTGCAATACGCGGAAAACGGCGGCGCCCGCCCGCCATGAATGTCCCGCAACACAGCGTATGCTCGATCGCCTCAATCGCGGCAAGGACTCGCCAAGCAGAATGCCACCGATTGCGATTTCACTCGTTAATGCCGATACGCCGCCAGCGTGGTCATCGTCGGCATGCGAGACAATCAGCCAGTCAATCTTGTCCAGGCCTTTGTAGCGCATAAACGGCAGTACAAGCTGTTCGGCTGCGCTGCCACCGCCTCGATAGGATGCACCGGTATCGAACAGCGCAAACTGTTGCCTGGTTTGCAGAGCGACGGCAAGTCCTTGTCCCACGTCGAGAACATGCACATCAACGCAGCCACGCGGTGGAAGCGCGGGACTGTGCAGCAGCAGCGCGACTATGCCGAGTGGGGCTATTGTGCGGCCCGGCCAACCACGCGGTAGAACGAGCCAGACCGCCGGCAGCAATACGAAACACCAATACGTGCCGTCGTCGCCACCGATACCGGAAAGTTCGGCACTGGCGCCGGGCACTTGTGCGGCTTCGAAGATCACCCGCTCGACCACTTGAACACTCTTCGCGGCGACGCCGAGCAGCCAGGAGCCGGCACCCTCCCACACCGGGCTGATGATCATGCTCGCCAGCGTCAGCGGTACGGTGATCAGGCTGAATATGGGCACAGAAACCATGTTGGCGACCGGCGCGATGAATGTAATTCGATGAAAGATCAGTACTGTCAGCGGCATAAGTCCGAACAGCAGCGCGAATTGCATGCCGATCAGCTTGCGAAACGCGGCTGTGGCTTTGGCGAAGTAGCCGCTATTTTCAGACGGTTGCGAAGCGGATTTCGCGAACCAAAGCAAGGCCACAACGGCGGCAAATGACAAGCCAAACCCCGGCATCATGATCGCGATCGGGTCGGCAATGAATACGAGCAACGCAACCGCCGCGACAATTCGAGTTGGATCAGCGCGGCGTCGCGAGTAAAACGCCAGTGCCGCCAGTCCGAGCATCATCGTCGCACGCTGCGACGGTACGGCGAACCCCGAGATGGCTGCGTACAGGGTCGCGACGATGGCCGCGGATATAATTCCGTGATCAAGATGGTTGCCGCGAAGGCGGCAGACTCCCAAAATGAACACAATTATTATGAATGCAGCGGTCGCCGCCAAGCCGATGTGCAAACCGGAGATCGCCATCAAATGGCTGGTGCCTGTCCTGGCGTATCGTTCCCACTGGTCACGGGAAATGCGATGTCGTGCCCCAACGCCGATAGCGGCAAGCACGGCCGCCGATTCGCCACCGAGCGCATTGACGCGAACAACAAATGCGTGTCGGTACTGGCCTATCCACGATAGTGAGCCGCTGGAGTGAAGACGATTGCGCTGACCGGCAACGATGTAGCCGGTGGCCTGTATCTTTTCCCGAAACATCCAGTCTTCGCGGCTAAACAGGCCCGGATTGCTGGTGCCGTAGGGACGTCGCAGACGCAGCTCGAATTCCCAAACATCGCCGATCACAGGAATCGTCGCCGGCTCAAACCAGCTCACACGTGATCGTGCCGGCAACCTGGGATCGCTGATCGGCTCGATGAGCATCGATACAGACGCACCCGTCACCCTGGGGAAATCAACAATTCGGACTCGAGTCAGCATGCTGTCGCCGGCAAATTGCGGCTCAAGTCGCGCCCCGATGATGCGGTTGCCCGCATTCATGAAAAGGGCGAACCCCAACAGCGCAAGTGCGAACCAGCGCACACGCGGCAAAAAAAATACGATAACGACCGCAACAAACAGAACGTTGCAGTGGTCCGAGTCAATAGGAACCCTGCTATGCTGCGCCGCGACACCGCCTGCCAGAATAAGCAGGCAAACAGGAATCATCGTTGTCGTATTTTTCGGCACTCACCATCAAAACCGGACCCACCGTCGATGCCAAGGCGCTTTTTCAGGAAATTCGCGTTTAAACGCCACCAAGTCAGTGAGCAGTGGTTCATGACGCCATTTCGGCATCTGCTGCAAGATCATCGATTGTGGGGAGTTCGACGCAGAACGGTTGTGCCGGCAGTCGCAATCGGTTTTTTCGTCGCCTTCATGCCGACGCCTGGCCACACATTGACGGGCATTCTGTTAGCACTGCTTTTTCGCGTCAATATTCCCGTCGCCGCGCTAGCGACCTGGGTGTCCAACCCGGTGACAATGGGCCCAATGTATTACTTCGCCTATCGAGTCGGACGCGGCCTGTTGAAGACCCCGCTCCGTGAATTCGAATTCGAACTGTCCTGGAACTGGGTTACGCACACCTTCCTGACCATTTGGCAGCCCATGCTGCTGGGATGCGTAATTTTGGGATCAGCAGCCGCTATTCTGGGCTACATCACACTGGATCTGTTCTGGCGCTCATCGATTGCTAACTACAAGTCCCGCAAAAAGAACCGTCGCCACAACAAAGACTCCTAGCTTGACGGCTTCAACACGCCGTCTTCGAGAACGAGGATGCGGTCCATCTTCGCAGCGATTGAATGATCATGGGTCACGATAACGAGACTTGTCTTCAATTCCTCATTGAGATCCATCATCAGCTTCAACACATGCGCGCCGTTTCCAGAATCCAGATTACCGGTCGGCTCGTCGGCCAGAACGAGTTGCGGCCGCGTAATCAACGCTCGCGCTACCGCAGCGCGCTGACGCTCGCCGCCTGACAACTCACCCGGCTTGTGATGCAAGCGCTCGCCGAGACCGACTCGGCTCAATAGCTCCCGCGCCTGCTCGATCGCGACACTCCGCGGTTCCCTGCGAATCATCAGCGGCATCGCGACATTTTCTTCGGCCGTAAATTCGGGCAAAAGATGATGAAACTGATAAACAAAGCCGACGTTTCGATTTCGAAGATCACCTTTCGCTGCTTCGTTCTTGCCCTGCATTGCCTCGCCATTGATGAATACTTCGCCCTCATCTGGCTCGTCAAGGCCACCCATAATCTGTAACAACGTCGTCTTGCCTGACCCCGACGTACCAATAATCGCTACGCGCTCCGCCGGTTGCACAACGAAATCCACGCCGTTCAGAACCACGAGCATCGACTTGCCTTCGTTAAAACGTCTTACTACGCCATTGCAGGCGAGAACCGGGTTAGTCATATCGTAAAGCCTCAGCCGGCGTCGTCTTTGCAGCAACCCAGGCCGGATAAATAGTTGAAATCAGAGCGAGCGCCAGCGCAATCGCTGCTACCAAAGCGACGTCACCGTACTGTAGTTCTGATGGCAGGTCGCTAATAAAGTAGACATCGGCGGCGAGAAACTTGATACCGAACGCCGACTCGAAAAACCGAATGATCGATTCGAGATTCAGCGCCAGCAGCATACCGAGAATCACCCCCGCCAATGTACCAGCGACTCCCACAATGCTGCCTTGCGTTATGAATATCTTGAGGATACTCATTGGACGTGCGCCAATCGTTCGGAGTATGGCGATGTCGGCCTGCTTGTCCTTAACAACCATTACCAGTGTCGAAACGATATTAAAGGCAGCGACCGCGATCACCATCATAAGGATCACGAACAGAATCGATTTCGTGATCTGAATAGAGCGGAAGAAATTGACATGCCGACGCGTCCAGTCACTGACGAGTACCAATTCTCCATTTTCCAGCGCTACTTCCCGAACGATAGCCGGCGCCTCGTAGATATCGGTCACGTTGAGTCGTACGCCGCTCACCGATTCCCGCTTGCGGTATAGTCGCTGCGCATCAGCGATATTGACAAAAGCGAGCCGCCGATCGAATTCGTACATGCCAACACGATAAATACCGCTCACTGTAAATCGTTTTGTGCGCGGCATGACGCCGGCAGGTGTCACCCTTCCTTCGGCAAGAACCACCGTTACCTTGTCGCCAACATCGACCTGCATCGCATCAGCTAACTCGACGCCCAGAACGATGTTGAAATCGCCGCCGGTCAGATCGGTCAGCGCGCCCGTCTGCATCACGCCATCAATACCGGAAACTGTCGATTCCAATTGCGGATCAACGCCACGCAGTTCCGCGCCACTTAACTGCATCTCGTAGACAAGCAACGCCTGTCCGCTGACATAAGGCGCCGCTGCGGTCACACGCGCGTTCTTTACCGCGACTTCAATCAGATCGCTCGGGTCCGCCAAGTCTCCATCCATTCCTTCGATACTCGCGTGCGCTGTCATCGCCAATAAACGATCTTTGAGTTCGCGCTCAAAACCATTGACGACAGACATCACTACGATCAGGACCATCACCGCAATCGCAATCCCCAACATCGAAATAGCCGAGATCAGAGAAACAAAGCTGTTACTGCTGCGCGACCGCACGTAGCGACTGCCAATCCAGTATTCAAATTGCGTGGCCATTCGCTTACTCGTACCGCAATGCGGCCGCCGGGTTCACCAGTGCGGCGCGGCGCGCAGGATACAACGTCGCCAGTGAGGTCAGAACAAAGGCCGAAATCGCGATAACAAGAACATCCTGGGACTCGAGTTCCGAAGGAATTTGAGTCACGTAGTAGACGTCGCCCGGCATGACCTGGAATCCAAAGAACTGCTCAAGTATCGGAACCAGTGTCGGCACATTAATCGCAAGAAGTACGCCGAGAACCACGCCGATTGCCACGCCTGCCCAGCCGATGACAGCACCTTGTACAAAAAATACTTTCACCACACCCCGCGGCCCCATACCCAGCGTCCGCAACACGGCTATGTCCGTTGTCTTGTCCGTAACGACCATGACCAGGCTCGCGACGATGTTGAACGCCGCTACGCCGATGATCAGCGACAGAATCAGCGACATCATCATTTTCTCAAGTCGAATTGCACGGAAGTAGCTGCCGTTTTCGATCGTCCAATCGCTGCTGGAGTAATCGTCACCCAGCTTCGCTTGCAAGGATTGGGCTATACCGGGTGCCGCCAAGACGTCATCAGCTCTGAAACGGATCGAGCTCACGGCCGTACCGAAACCCATAATCGCTGCCACGTCATCGGCGTGAGCCAGGGCAAGTACGCCATCATGGTCCTGCAGCCCGGCCTCAAAGATGCCGCGCGCAACAAAGCGCTCAAGAACCGGTTGCAGCGTGCCGTCACCGACCGGTTTTGGGACCAGCAACACGACGCTGTCACCAAGCCGGACGCCGAGATCATAGGCCAGCATCCGTCCGAGAATGATGCTCCGCTCCCCTGGCTGCAATACGTCGAAACTGCCTTCGACCATGTTAATCATGTCGCCTGACAATGCCTGTTCATGCATCGGCTCGACGCCGTGCACCAGTACGGCAAAAAGCTCGCGCCCGGACTGGATCATTCCTTCCATCTGGATGAACGGGGCCGCGGCCTTGACGCCGGGCTCCGCGTTGACCTGTTCGAGCAGGGATTCCCACTCTTGTGTTCGACCGTTCGCGGCCGACACAGATCCGTGCGCTGACATACTGAGCAAGCGGCTTCGCAGCTCGCCCTCAAAGCCGTTCATTACGGACAAAATAACGATCAGTGCGGCCACGCCGAGTGATATCCCGAGCAGGGATATCAGCGTGATAAATGACACGAATCGGGTGCGCCGCTTAGCCCTCAGGTAGCGCAGCCCGATGAAGAGTTCGACAGGATTCAGCATCGGCTGGCATTAAACCACATTCGCCGACTTGTGACGCAGTTCGCATGGGGAAGAGGCGCCAGCAGTGATATAGTTCTGAAACCACCTATGGGAGTAGTACCAATGATCAAACTGCGAATCGTATCCGCAATAGCTTTGCTTGCAGCCTTTGGCGCAGTGGCAAACGCGCAGAACCTGAACATGGATGGCACGACGGCAGGATCGAATGATGGACGTCCGACTCGTGGCATGACACAGGCCAGCGTCGAATCCAAGTATGGCAGCCCAACATCGGTCAATACACCGGTTGGAGACCCGCCGATTACCCGTTGGGTATATGCAGATTTCGTCGTATTTTTCGAGTACGACAAGGTGATTCACGCAGTCATTAAGCGCTAGTCGAGCCAGACGGGACAAAAATAGCAAAGCCCGGGTCGGAAACGTCCCGGGCTTTTTTGTGTCTGTGTAATAATCGCGTCCCGAAAACCTTTCCCAGCAAATACTGCATTGACCGAAACCTTACTCATTTCCAGCGAGCTGCAACTTCCGCAAGCCGGCGACGCCGATGCGTGGGGCCGCCTGATCGGCGCGAGCAGCGCTTTAGCGGCAGCCGAGCTCGCCCAGGTCATTGCGGCGAAAAAGCAGCGACCGTTGCTCATTCTGGCCGAGGATCCGCGGCATGCGGATCAGCTCGAATCGGAGATTCGCTTCTTCACGGACAACACGATTCCGATTGTTCATTTCGTGGAGTGGGAAACACTCCCCTGGGACAGTTTCTCACCCCATCAGGACATCATTTCTCAACGCCTGCAGGTACTGGCGACTCTGCCGAATATGACCAGTGGCGTCATCATCGCGACAGTCGGGATACTGCATCAGCGTCTACCCCCTCTGGATTACGTTGCCGCACGGTCGCTATCGCTGAGCACGGGTCAACAACTACCGCGTGACGAGTTTACGAGGTCGCTGGTTGAGACAGGCTACCTGCGAGTACCGCAAGTATCCGAGCACGGTGAATTCGCGGTCAGAGGCTCATTGATCGACATATTCCCGATGGGCACCGATGCGCCTGTCCGTATTGATTTCTTTGACGACGATATTGAGTCCCTGCGTTTCTTCTCACCGGATAGCCAATTGTCCGGCGACAAAGTCGATTCGATTCGAATTCTGCCCGCCAGAGAGGTTCCACTCGACGCTACCGCGATCGCCGCTTTCCGCGATCGCTACCGTGAGCGCTTCGAAGGCCAGCCGGGCAAATCCCGTGTGTATCGAGACGTGTCAGACGGTATCGCACACGGCGGCATTGAGTACTACCTGCCGTTGTTCTTCGACTCCACCGCCTCCTTCGCCGATTACCTACCAGGAAATTGCGTCGTCCTGTCACCCGCTTCGCTGGAATCGCTACTCACGCAGTTTTGGTCCGAAGCTCGAGAACGTTTCGCCATGTCCAGCCTGGACAAGGAACGACCGGTCCTGAGCGCCGACGAAACGTTCATCAGTCCGGAAAACATTACGTCGCGACTGGACGCGTTTTCGCGCATTCAATATTCCACACAATCGCTCGGCGGTGCGGCCGTCAACTATGACACCCGAATGCCAGCCGCGATGAAAATCGAAACGCGCTACGAAGATGCCGCAGCAGCGTTGCTTCAGTTTCTTCAGTCGTTCGATGGTCGCGTGCTGTTCAGCACCGATTCGCCGGGCCGTCGCGAGCAACTCCACGACCTGTTGTCCGGGCGCGGACTGGACCTCGCACGCGTCGACAGCTGGCGCCAGTTTCGTGAACACGATCATCGGATTGGTGTCGCAATCGCTCCGATCGACAACGGCGTAATTCTGCCCGGCGCCAAAATCGCGATTGTCAGTGAGCAACAGTTGTTTGGCGAGAGAACGAAAGCCCGCCGGCGCAGGAAAGGCAACGACCGCGATCCGGAAACCATTATTCGGCAGCTCAATGATCTCGAGGAAGGCTCCCCGGTTGTACATGCCGAATATGGCGTTGGGCGTTACCTTGGGTTGATCACGTTGGACGCCGGTGGCATCAAGGCCGAATTTCTGCACCTGCAATACGCGGATGGCGATAAGTTGTACGTGCCAGTACATGCCCTCGAACTAATCTCGCGTTACACCGGGGCGTCACCCGACAACGCGCCACTGCATCGACTCGGCAGTGATCAGTGGGAAAAGGCGCGCAAACGAGCGATCAAGAAGATTCGCGATGTTGCTGCCGAACTCCTCGACATCTATGCACGCCGCGCCGCCAGGCCCGGACATCGTTTTCGCTGGTCGGAAAGCGACTACCGTTCCTTCGAGTCGGGTTTTCCCTTCGAACTGACGGAAGATCAGGCACACACGATCGACGATGTTCTTGAAGACCTCGCCTCCGACCAGCCGATGGACCGCGTGGTTTGCGGCGATGTCGGATTCGGCAAAACTGAAGTAGCGCTGCGGGCAACGTTCGCAGCGGTGCACGGTGGCAAACAAGTCGCCGTTCTCGTACCGACAACCCTGCTCGCGCAGCAGCACGGGCAGACTTTTCGCGATCGTTTCGCTGACTGGCCCGTTCGTATCGAGGTCCTGTCACGATTTCAGTCCGCCAAGGAAGTTAAGGACACCGTTAAAGGCCTGCAGTCCGGCAATGTCGACGTTGTCATCGGCACACACCGGCTGTTGGGGCATACCAAGGACTTTAAGGACGTCGGTTTGATTATTGTCGATGAAGAGCACCGATTTGGCGTACGCCACAAAGAAGCCATCAAATCGCTGCGTAGCGACATAGACGTGCTCACGCTTACCGCGACGCCTATTCCACGTACATTGAACATGGCATTCGGCGGTATTCGCGAAATGTCATTGATCACGACGCCGCCGGCGGATCGACTCGCGGTCAAGACGTTCGTATCAGAGTGGAACGACGTCGTTATTCGCGAAGCCTGCCTGCGCGAGATCAAGCGCGGCGGTCAGGTCTATTTCATCCACAATCGCGTCCAAGACATCGGACGCATTGAGGTCGAGCTCAAGAAACTTGTCCCGGAAGCTAAAATCCGCATCGGACACGGGCAGATGCGCGAACGAGATCTCGAGCAGGTCATGCTCGACTTCTACCACCGACGATTCAACGTGCTTTTGTGCACCACCATCGTCGAAAGCGGCATCGATGTGCCCACCGCCAACACCATCATTATCAATCGCGCCGATCGCTTCGGATTGGCTCAATTGCACCAACTACGGGGTCGGGTCGGCCGATCACATCATCGCGCTTACGCCTATCTCTTCGCGCCACCCAAGACGGCTATGACGCCGGATGCCGTGAAACGTCTGGAGGCCATAGACTCTCTCGAGGACCTGGGTTCCGGATTTACGCTCGCGACCCACGATCTTGAGATTCGAGGCGCTGGTGAGCTGCTGGGCGACACTCAGAGTGGTCAGATCCAGGAAATCGGGTTTTCGCTCTATACCGAGCTTCTGGGCCGCGCTGTCGCCTCACTGAAAGCCGGCAAGGAACCCGATCTCGATGCGTCTCTGGACAGCGGGGTTGATATCAATCTGCATGTAGCCGCGCTATTACCCGACGACTATGTACCCGACGTTCACCTGCGTCTCATGCTCTATAAGCGCATCTCGGCGGCCGAAAACGCCGAAGAGCTGCGGGAACTTCAGGTCGAACTCATTGATCGTTTTGGCCTATTGCCCGATGCGACCAAGAATCTTGTCCGCATCGCCGCAATCAAGAAATCGGCGCTGGCGCTGGGCGTGGAAAAAATCGACGCCGCAGACAAGGGCGGCTACCTGGTTTTCGCGGCCGAAAGCCATATTGACGCTGTCGCCCTGGTGCAATTAGTGCAAAATGACAGCCGTCGTTATCGACTGCAGGGATCACATCGCCTGCAGGTCACCGATGACCTCACGGATATTGAGAAGCGATTCCGCGCGGTTGAAAATCTTTTGCAGATTCTCGCGGTCAAAGACAGCTAAGAGGATGAGTCACAGCATGAGTCAGAGGATGGTCCACAGCGTATCAACGCGTATTTCCCTGGGGTTACTGCCACTGCTGACGGCAATGGCATTTGCGCAGGACACGCTGGAAGAAGAGGTGCCTGAGGTCCGACGCTATACCGTCGAGATGATTATTTTTTCGTATGAGCAAAATGTGGCAAGCGGTTCGGAGATTTTTGTCCCCGACGAGCCGCCACCGATCGATCCACTATTGGCAGGCGAACCAGTCGATGGCCAGATGATGGAAGCACTCAGCTCGGTTCCCGAAGTTGCGTTCGCAAAAGACGAGCGAAAGTACGAGCTGGTAAGGCTGCCTGAAGACGCCTTCACGCTTCTGGATGTATTCGAACGTCTGGATAAGCTGAGCGCCTACACGCCGTTGCTTCACTTCGGCTGGACGCAACCGACTTACCCGGAGGCAGTCACAGGGACTCGACCCCTTGAATCGTTCGTCCGCCCACCGCCGGAGCTGGCAGGGGATCTGAGGATGTATCTGAGCCGCTACCTGCATCTCGACATCAATTTACAATTGGATGCGCCGGTGGACGGAATAGCGGTCAGCTACCCGGTTCGGTATCGCATTGAAGAAGACAGAATCTTTCGCAATGGTGAGCTGCGCTATTTCGACCACCCGAAATTCGGCGTACTGGCGAAGATCTCTCGCGTCGAGGAAGAACCCGCTGAAGAGGAACGGCTGGGCGACTCCGAATTTCTAGGTTTTGACGGCGAGTAAGTCGGACAGAAACTCGCGTGCATCTCGCTGTTCGTTGCTGACGTCGGCAACCGACAGTTCGTAGGACACGGTCACGAACTTCGACGAACTCGAGCGTGGGTGATGCAGTCCCAGCTCACGAACGGCAGTACAGATTCGTCTCCCGAAATCGCGTACGCCATCCTCGTCAGAAGCGTGCGACAAGACAACAAAGCGATGTCCATCGGGGCGTGCCGCGACATCGCTGGCACGTCGCAGGCAACGTCGAATGGCCTGCCCGACTCGCCGCAAGCAAGAGTCTGTCGCATGCCGGCCGAAGACTTCCAGGTAAGCATCGAACTCTTCGAGAGCGAATGTCACTAACGACAACTTGCCGTCTTCCCGCGCGGCAACAGCCCAGTCGTGCTCGAATACGTCTTCGAATGCGCGGCCATTGAGCAAGCCTGTTACCGGGTCGTCGCGCGATAAAACTCGAATGCGACGTTTGGCCTTCAGAAGCGCGTGGTGGATCTCCGCGCCTTCGGCCGTGATTGAACCGGGTCCGGTGCGCCAGTAAGCAGCATAAAATCGAGCCGCTTCTTCGCCGGGCAATTGTAAGGGGCGTAATGCCAGCAGGTACTCACGACTGTTTGACTCGATCGGCAAGCTCGCTTCGTCCTGCGCTCTTACGGTCTCGCTCACTTCGAGTGCGAGTTCGCGGCCGGCGAGCTCCTCAATGACGTCGGCGAAAGGCTTCTTAAGCACGGCCGCATCGGTAATCGTCTCAAATGCAGGATTCGCCAGAACAACGGGCCAGTCAGGTTGATCGATTCGCACGACCAGTAACGGCTCGGTCGTTGCTGCTATCACCAGTTCCAGTATGTTGCGAGTAACCTTTTTCATTTTTTTGATGTCAATTGTCTATTTGATTTCAGGCATTTAGCTGTAATTCCGGTCTTGCGCTCAAGTCGGTGAACAGCGTATTCGCTTCCTGCCACTCATCACTGGCCATCAGAGACTCGCGCAAAGGATGGCCGGTACCGTGCAATCGTGCGAGTCGGACCTGCGACAGCGGATTGGAATAATCATTCAGCGCATCCACCGCCTGGTGCGCTGCGTCTCGATCATTACAAACGAGGATCATATCGCACCCCGCCTGGAGCGAGAGCCGAGCACGCTCTGGCATGCTGCCGTAATTTGCGGTCGCTTTCATAGTCAGGTCGTCGCAAAAAACCGCGCCACCGAATCCGAGTCGCGAACGAAGCTCGCGTTGGATCCAGTATTCCGAGAAGCCGGCGGGCATATTATCGATCGCCTGATACACGATGTGCGCGAGCATGACGCCCGCCACGACGCCCGTGTTCATCATGCGCTCGTAGGGCCGCATGTCGTCCAGGATCAAGCCGTAATCTCGCCGGTCCACCGGCAGTCGAAGATGCGAGTCGGCAACCACCGCGCCATGTCCCGGGAAGTGCTTGGCAACCGCGGCCATTCCCGCGCTGCGGAGGCCCCGTGCAAACGCTTCAGCGAGATCACAAACGGCGTCGGGTTTGCGATGAAACGATCGGTTGCCGATGATCTCGCTGATGCCCCAATCAAGGTCGACGCAAGGCCCGAAGCACAGATCGATACCGGCGGCTCGCAGCTCTGAGGCGATCAGCCAACCTGCCTGACGAGCAATTCTGAGCCCCGACTCGCGATCCCGGTCGTACTCCCGACCGATATGACGCATCGGCGGGATGACAGTGAATCCTTCGCGAAAACGCTGCACGCGTCCGCCCTCGTGATCAACAGCAATAATCAATGGCGGACTGCGCAATGCGCGGATCTCGCTAACGAGATCGGTAACCTGGTCAACGGACTCAAAGTTTCGAGTGAACAGGATGACGCCGCCCACAGCAGGCTCCCGCAGGATGTCGCGGTCTGCCGGACTCAGTGCGAGTCCTTCGATGTCCAGCATCACGGGTCCCAATGACATCCGTTGTGCCTCACGCTTAGAGTTCAATTTCGTCGAAATACTGCGATCGATTCTACATGGGCTGTGTGCGGGAACATATCGATGATTCCCGCAGTCTCGAGATGGTAGCCCTGCTCATGAACCAGGGTTCCCGCATCCCGCGCCAAGGTCCCGGGATGGCAGGAAACGTAAACAATCCGCTCCGGATTCAGAAGCTTCATTCGCTCAACGACTTCGGCTGCGCCGCTACGGGCTGGATCGAGAAGCACGCGGTCCCATCCAGCCTTGACCCAGGATTCACTCCCGTCGATCTTGCTGAGATCGGCGACTCGAAACTCAACATTGTCCAAATCGTTTTTCCTGGCGTTTTCGCCGGCGCGAGCGACAAGACTCTTTTCTCCCTCGACACCGAGGACCGCTCCGGCGCGTCGTGCCATCGGCAGGGAGAAGTTTCCGATACCACAATAAAGATCCAACACCCGGTCGTCCGGACCAACGCGTAATTGTTCGATCGCGAATCGCACCATTCGCTGGTTGATATCGCTGTTCACCTGAACAAAGTCGATAGGCTCGAAATCGATCTTGATATCAAATTCCGGCAACGTGTAGTACAGCGATTCATCAACGCTTGCAGGTTCGATGAGTTGCAGCGAATCGAGGCCGCCTGGCTGCAGGTAGATTCTGAAATTATTGGCCCTGCCAAACTCGATCAGATGTCGTTGATCTTCCTCATTCGGTTCGTCCAGGACACGAAACACCATTGCGATCGAGTTTTCGGCGGCCGCGATTTCTATTTGCGGTAGTCGCGCGCGAATCGACAGACGAGCAACCAGTTCGCTCAACTCGTCGATCAGGCCACCAACAGGTTCTGACAAAACCTCGCAGCGATGCATGTCCGTAATGAACGGTGCATGGCGTTCGCGGAAACCGACCAATACCCGACCTTTCGCCGGGACATCTTTAACCGCCAAACGTGCCCGCCGGCGATAGGCCCACACCGGACCCGTCATCGGCTCCAGCCAGGCGTCGGGTTCAACCTTGCCGATACGCTGCAAATTATCCTTGAGCGTCTGTTCCTTGATGGAACGTTGGTAGTCTTCGCTGACGTGCTGCAGAGAACAACCCCCGCATCGCCCGAATGCTTCGCACTTCGCGTCGATCCGATCGCTCGACGGCTCAATGACCTGAAGCAATTCCGCTTCATCAAAATTTCGGCGCGACTTGCGACGAATAAACTCAACGGTTTCGCCCGGCAACGCGCCTGCGACAAATACTTTCTTGCCACTGACGGCGGCAATGCCTCGCCCATCGTGCGTGGCAGAATCTATGGTCGCCGTTTCCGGCTCTCTACGTTTCTTTCTGCCCATGAGAAGCTGCTACGCGGGCCAGGCCGCAAGGAATTCGTTCAGGTGGGGCTGATCCATGGACGTCAGCGTGCTTCGAACCAGTGCGTATTCACGATCCAGATCCGCCTGATCCAGATGACCGCGCATGAATTCGAAACGCAGAAAACACAGCCATGTATTCAGTACGTCAGTCTCGCAATAGTCACGAATCTCGCGAATACCGCCTTCCTGAAATTTGTCCCAGACTTTATCGCCGCTCATACCCAGTTTGCCTGGAAAGCCAAGTAACACCGCCATTTGATCGAGGCTCGCTCGCCCGCGCGGCTGGAAGCCGGCCAATACGTCCATCAGATCAATATGGCGCCAATGGAAACGGCTCATGTAGTTATTCCACTTGAAGTCGCGATCGTTTTCTCCGATTTCCCAGTATCGCGGTGCCTGAATATTGTGTTTCAACGCGCGGTAATGAAGCACGGGCAAGTCAAAGCCACTGCCATTCCATGAAACCAGGTCGGGTGTATAACGTTCGATACCGTCGAAAAATCGCTGCACGATTTCGGCTTCATCCGACTCCTCATCGCCCAAGGTCCATACTTTGAACGTATCTGCCGTTCGGAATGACACCGAAATCGCGACAATTCGTTGCAGGTGCAATGGTAGAAAATCGGAGCCGGTTTTCTGTAGCTGCTTAAACATCATCGCCGTTGCGACTTCCGAGTCCGGTAAACCGTCGAGATCCCAGAAACGTTGACCAAAATCAACGTCGGGAACCGTTTCAATATCAAATGAAAAACAATGCATGTCCGCGCCTTGCCTAA
>CAZMRZ010000011.1:24299-34382 GCA_964568835.1 uncultured Woeseiaceae bacterium
AGCTCCATTTCCTCGTCCATGAGAATTCGCTGTGCGAAGTGCTCGCCAAATCGCTTCCAGGTCGCCTCCATGCGGGACATCTCTACAATGTCAGTACCAATGCCAAAAATCACCAGGCGACTACCCTTCTCTGGCTTCGGTCATCAAGCGCTTCATCTCGCTCACGGCCATCGCGAGTCCGTCAAATACCGCTCTGGAAATAATCGAGTGACCGATATTCAGCTCTACGATTTCCGGAATGCTAGCGATAGCCGCAACATTCCCGTAGTGCAATCCATGACCTGCGTTGATAATCAGACCCAGATCACGACCGTATTTTGCCGCGGCGATAACACGCCGTAGCTCGATGTCCCGTTCGTCGCCAACAGCATCCGCATAGGCACCAGTATGAATTTCGACGACCGGCGCGCCGGCCGCGGCCGCCGCGTCCAGCTGCTCGTTGTCGGGATTGATAAATAACGACGCGCGAATATTATTCCCGGCCAGTCGCTCACAAGCGGCTTTTACTTTCTCCAGCTGACCTTTGACATCCAAACCGCCTTCCGTTGTCAGTTCTTCACGTTTTTCCGGAACAAGACAAACGTCCGACGGTTTGATCTGCGCAGCGATTGCGAGCATTTCATCGGTGACGGCCATTTCCAGGTTCATGCGGGTGCGCATCACTTCATTGATGGCATTCAAATCGGCGTCCTGAATATGCCGGCGATCTTCACGCAGATGCACCGTGATGCTGTCAGCGCCTGCCCGTTCCGCCATTACCACCGCGTCAGACGGGCGCGGATAACTCGTACCTCTGGCCTGCCGAAGAGTAGCGACGTGATCGATATTGACGCCCAGTAGTAATTGACCCCTGCTAGTCACTGCGCTGTTCCCGTGTTTTCGAAGGCGTGATTCTACCGCGATGCAGTTCCATCAGCACCTTGCGGCTCTTAAGTTCTTTGCCACCCAGATGAAAGCTGATAATTTCCCGCAACAGCCGGTTCGCAGCACGCAGGATATCCGGATCGTCGAAGCGTTGCTCGGCAATTCCTGACAGAACGACGCCGGGAAAAACCAAAACGCCCTCGGAGCGATCAACCGCAACCAGTCCCTGCTCCATCCGATATTCGTAATTACGCTGGCCATCCAGCGGATTTTGACTGCCAAACTCTTGATTCAGGCTAACGGCATAGCCAAGCAAACTGAGAAACTCGAGTTCAAACGAGCGTAGGCTCGCGGCCACGTTGTCGCTGCTAACCAGGGCCCGGATGACCTCCTCGTACAAGGCGAAAATCTCCGGTTGCGGGTCGTGGCGGTGCAGAAAATGCAGCAGCAATTCGTTGACGTAATAGGCCGAGAACATGGCATCGCCGACCATTCCCGCTGGCGGCCCTGCGGCCTCAGCGCCGGTGAGCGTACCCAGGTCGGATTTCGACACCCACGACACCTTCAACGGCAGAAACGGGCGTAAAACGCCGGCAAGACGGGATTTCGAACCTCTGCTACCTCGGGCGACGACCGCGATCTTGCCATGATCGAGGGTTACGATATCGAGAATCTGGCTGGAATCACGAAAAGGACGACGATGCAGAATGTAGCCTGGTTGTTGCTGAACGCGCCGAGCTGAACTCATGGTCGTCGCACGACCTACGTTGCCTCGTAGCCCAGGCTCATCAGGTCCTTCTCATTATCGGCCCAGTTGGTCTTGACCTTTACCCACAACTCAAGAAAAACGCGCTGACCGAGTAATTTTTCAATATCAAGCCGCGCAGACCGACCGACCTTCTTCAAGACGCTGCCATTCTTGCCAACCGCAATACCCTTCTGACTGTCGCGCTCCACCCAGATCACGGCGTTTATTGTTACCCCGTTTTTCTCTTGAACCATGCGCTCTACCTGCACCGTGATTCCGTAGGGCATTTCCTGATGCAACATCAATGTCAGCTTCTCGCGTACGATTTCGGAAATGTGAAATTCGTCGCTACGATCGGTTTTCATATCCTCGGGAAACAGTGGCGGCGACTCTGGCAGAAAAGCCGGAATCATCTCCATGAGATGGTCCAGATTGTCATTCTTCATCGCGGAGATCGGGACGATCTCAGCAAACTCGAAACGAGCAGACATCGAGGCAATGCTGTCGAGCAGTTTCTCTCTCGGATGAATTTTGTCAATTTTATTGAGTAATGCGATGACGGGTGCATGAGCAGACTCAAGCCGTCTTAACACGTCGTCATCTTCGGTCGTCCAGCGCGTCGCGTCGCTGACGAAGAAAATCAAATCGGCGTCGGCAAGCGCATTGGCTGCCGTGCGATTCATCAGTTTGTTCATAGCTTTACCGGACTGTCTGTGTAGCCCGGGAGTATCAACGAAAATGATTTGTTCTTTCTCTGCCGTATGAACCGCAAGAATCCGGTGCCGAGTCGTCTGCGGCTTCGCCGTCACAATACTGACCTTGCGGCCCATGACTGAGTTGATCAACGTAGACTTGCCAACATTTGGCCGGCCTATAACAGCGACGAGACCGCAACGATAGTTTTCCGGGATATTCATTGTTTGGTTTCGCCCAGCAGCTCTAGCATTGTCCGAGCTGCTTTTTGTTCGGCCTTTCGCCGCGTTGTGGATTTGCCTTCAGAAACTGTCGACTTTTCAGCGACAGTGCAGCTTACCGTAAATCGCTGCTTGTGATCTTTACCGGATACCTCCGCAAGTTCGTATTGCGGCAATGCCATTTTTCGGGCCTGCAGCCACTCCTGCAAACGCGTCTTCGGATCTCGAAGGTCTTCAACATCGGGCAAATCTCGATAGCGTTGCTCGTAGGCACTAGCAATCACGTCTTTGGCTGCATCGAAACCGCTATCGAGAAAGACGGCGCCGAAAATCGCTTCCAGAGCATCCGCCAATATTGACTCTCGCCTGTGGCCCCCCGTCTTCTTTTCACCGCTACCCAAGATAAGGTGCTCGCCCAAACCGAGTTCGAGTGCCAATTCGGCTAGCGATTCGTCTTTGACCAACGACGCTCGCAGCTTACTTAAATCGCCTTCTGCCGCGTCGGGACGTGCACGATAAACCACCTCGGACGCAACAAAGTCGAGCACCGCGTCTCCGAGGAACTCGAGTCGTTCGTTGTTACGATTGGTCGCGCTTCTATGAGTTAACGCCTGCTGAAACAGCTCGGCGTTCTGGAAACGATAGCCCAGCGTGCTCTCAAGCCAACTCTCGGCTTTGTTCAATGAAATCGCTCTGTTGGCGTCAGGATCGCTCCCCGACGTATTACCGACGCACTATGACCCGTTTATCAAATTTCACCAAGAATGCAACATTGGCAATAAACGGTGCCTCGTGCGAGTACTTTGCGGCAACTTCATAGCCGCCGTCCACTTTGGTCACTTTAACTTCTTTGGCCGAAATTTCACCAACGCTTTCAATATCAAATCGGCGAGAAATAGATTTTCGAATCATTCCCCCAGTCGCGCTGGTGCCATCAAATTCTTGCTGAACACCGGATACAACACCGGCCACTTTCATATAATTAAGATAAATCGGTGTGAGCCGGAGTCCCCCGAATGCGAAGAGGCCGATAAAAGTAACGAGAATTATCAACCCAAGCGTCGTCATGCCTGCCTGGCGGCTCTTCGAACACAGATTGTTCTTCGATCTGGCGTACATGCTCTTTCTCCGAATTAATACGCTGTATTTAACAATATCAAGCGCGAGAGTAGCGCGATTTTGACCGCTAAATCAGTGACTGGTACCACATTATTCGATTTTCGTGCCGATTCTGCCCCAATCCGGCATTTCACCAGGAATGAAGTGCATCCATATGCGCACGGCCTCTCCGACCAGGTATTTTTCCTCGATCGTGCCAATGTAACGGCTGTCTTTGCTGCGATCGCGATTATCGCCCATAACGAAGTACTGCCCATCCGGAATTACGTACACACCGTCCTGGCGGGAGTGACCGGGGTCGTGAATCAAGGTTTTGTGAATGCGGCCGTCCAGATTCTCAACATAAACCGGGATATCGCCGAACGTCTCACCATTGGCCTTCAAATCCATCGTCATGCCGTTAATCGTCAATCGCTGGCGTTCATAAGCAACCTCGTCACCCGGTAATCCGATGACTCTCTTGATGTAGTTAACGCTGGGGTCCGACGGCAGTCGAAAGACCACGACGTCGCCCCGCTCCGGCTGCCCGGTCTCGATAATCTTGGTTTCGAGAACCGGCAAACGAAGACCGTAACTGAATTTCCTGACGAAAATGAAGTCGCCGTCCGTCAGCGTCGGTTTCATCGAACCCGACGGAATACGAAACGGTTCGAATACGAATGAGCGAATGACCAAAACGAAAATCAAAACCGGAAAAAATGAACGCGAGTATTCTACCAAAGTGGAAATCGCATCTGGCGCTGTGCGGCTGTCACGATCCGCGGTTTTCCAGACGAGTTTGTCCAATGCAACCACGATACCGGACAACAGGGTCAGGGCCGTAAGGATCATCGCCAGGTAATTACTCAATGTCGTTATTCACTTTTCCACCCTCAACACTGCCAAAAACGCCTCTTGCGGGATTTCGACGGAACCTACCTGTTTCATGCGTTTCTTGCCAGCTTTTTGCTTCTCCAGCAACTTGCGTTTTCTTGATACGTCGCCGCCGTAGCACTTCGCGGTCACGTTCTTACGCAAGGCTTTGACATTACTCCTGGCGATAACCTGACTGCCGATAGCCGCTTGAATGGCTACGTCGAACATCTGACGGGGAATCAACTCGCGCATCTTTTCGACAAGGTCGCGACCGCGTGTCTTGACGTTTTCACGATGCACGATAATAGACAATTCGTCGACACGATCTTTGTTGATCAATACATCGAGCCTTACCAACTGCGCTTCCTGAAACCGCTCAAAATGATAGTCGAACGACGCGAAACCTCGACTGACTGATTTCAGACGATCGAAAAAGTCCAACACGACTTCAGCCAATGGGATTTCATACACGAGTGAAACTTGTCCACCCAGATACCGCAGCTGTTTTTGCACACCGCGTTTATCGATACAGAGCTTGATGACAGCGCCGACGTATTTCTCGGGCACGAGAACATTCGCGGCTATGATGGGTTCGCGAAGCTCGGCAATGTCATTTGGCGGCGGCAACTTTGACGGGTTATCAATGTGTAGAACTTCACCGTTCGTATGCACGACCTCAAAGATTACGGTCGGTGCAGTTGTAATAAGATCGATATTGTATTCGCGTTCAATTCGCTCCTGCACAATCTCCATGTGCAGCATACCGAGGAATCCACAGCGAAATCCGAAACCAAGCGCCGCCGATGATTCGGGTTCGAAGTGCAACGCAGCGTCGTTCAAACGCAGTTTCTGCAGCGCCTCGCGGAACCCTTCGTAATCGTCAGAGCTGATCGGAAACAGCCCGGCAAAAACACGTGGCTGCACCTTCTTGAAGTCGGGCAGTGGTTCCGCACAGGGCGCATGCGTCGCGGTCAGTGTGTCACCGACCGGTGCGCCGTAGATATCCTTGATACCGGCAATCACAAAGCCGACCTCGCCCGCATGCAGACTGTCCCGGTCCTCCATTTTCGGCGTGAACACGCCGACCCGGTCGGCGCCATAGCTAATGCCGGTCGACATTACGGTGATCTTGCTGCGTTTTTTCAGGCTGCCGTTCATCACACGAACCAGCGATACAACGCCGACATAATTATCGAACCAGGAATCAATAATAAGCGCCTGCAGTTTGCCGTCAGGCTCGCCCTCCGGAGGTGGGATCAGTTCGACGATTTGCTCGAGTAACGCCGGAACACCCAGGCCGGTTTTCGCACTGACATGAATGGCGTCCTGCGCGTCGATTCCGATGATGTCTTCAATCTCGGCAACAACCTTCTCCGGGTCCGACGCCGGAAGATCGACTTTATTCAACACCGGCATCACTTCAAGACCCATATCAATGGCGGTCATGCAGTTCGCGACGCTTTGAGCCTCAACGCCCTGAGCCGCGTCTACGACCAGCAAAGCACCCTCGCAAGCGGCCAGCGATCGAGAAACCTCATAAGAAAAATCGACGTGCCCTGGCGTATCGATGAAATTCAGCTGATAGACCTGGCCCGAATCGCTCGTGTAATTGAGTGACACGCTTTGGGCTTTGATCGTTATCCCGCGCTCTCGCTCGAGGTCCATGGAATCAAGCACCTGCTCTTCCATTTCACGGTCGCTCAGGCCTCCACAATGGTGGATAAAACGGTCTGCCAGCGTCGACTTGCCGTGGTCAATATGAGCGATGATCGAAAAGTTGCGAATATGCTTCATGATAGAGATATCTTGGCGGCGGCCTCTCTTTGGCCAGCCCGATGCAGCGGCGAAGTATACCGATTTCGCCTCATAAGATGCGCATGTTATTGCTTGTATTAGGGGGAATTTGCCAGGAATTCGGCGATCGCGTCACGGTCGAGCGGGTATTCGCTAATAACCTGTCCACCAGATTCCACCACGGGCACCCGAATGTCATATTTTTCACGCCATTCAGGGTGCGAATCGACGTCTCGGGTCTCGAGCTCGGCATGACCGCGGATCAACGGTAGCAACTCATCCAACATCACCTCGCACAAGTGACAGCCTGTCCGCGTGTAGTAGTGGATGACTTTCATTGAGCGGGCTTCGACGTCAATCGCTCGACAATAACAGGCGTGAAATCACGCAGGCACCGCGTTTTCCGGAGTCTGATTCTCGCGATCAGCATGCCCGATACGAGCCCTGCCAATGCTGCTGCCGCGCCGGCCCCATCACCCATCCCGAATTTCATAGCCACTATCGCCGCGAGCACGGCGCCCAACAGCGGGTATCCATAGACAATCACGGAAGCCCGCAACAGGTTTCGCGGTTCGAGCACGATACTCACCCGGTCGCCGTTGCGAATCTCGATGTTTGGTGAAAGGATCGCATTGACGCGCTTCGCACCGGCGCCAGCACCCAATAACCCCGCACCGCAGCCTTTTCCCGCGGCACAGCGCTCACACGCAGTGCCGGGATCGACTTCGACAACGGCGGTCGAATCCGTGAGCTCTATAACTTGGCCTTGTGGGTTTTTCAGGGGCGTCGCATGCTGGTTGCAATCTGTTCGACCGTCATCGCGGGAACCTCGCCGACTGCGATAATTTCGAAATCGCCGTTTTCAATGCAGTAGGAATTTGAGCCGCCAAATTGGGCGGGGCCGGTCTCAAGCTTGCCGCTCTTGGCCGCGATAAAGACGGACACATTCGCTAAACCGTCACTAAACAGGATATGCGTAACGATCTCGTCGCTGCCATCCATGGTTTCTTCGTGGGTCGATACCGCACGAAAACCTGCCGGCAACGAGCCACTGCTCCAACTCGTCTCTATCTTGGATCCTTCATGCCCCGACGATTGTGTTAACCAGGTGAAATTCTCGGTGCTGTACGAGGGCTCCAATGCGCTGGCCAGGATCTCCTGGTTGAGTCGAATTTCGGCAAATTTGACTTGCTCGATCGCCTCGCCGTCGCTGATCAACTGCGTCTGCAGCGGGAAAGCGGTCTCGGTGTCCAGCCAGATTCGATGTCCGTAGCGATATCCGTCGTGCGGGCGAATGGCGAGCATGATGGCCTCGCGTCCTGCCACGCGATCCTTGCGTACGATGGCAATGTCATATTCATTGCCGAATCGAACGTCACCGCTTGGCAATGTCGAAAATAACGTGGGTTGATCATCCCACTCCTCGACCAATACGGATTGGCGGTCGGGTAAAATACGGTGCACTTTGTTGCCGTTACGAATGATCTCCAGGCCATTGCCTTCCTGCGCGACGACTTTCTCGAGAACCACACCCTTTTCGACGGTGTGCACGACTTTTAGCGCTTCGGCGTCGCTACCATGAATACGAATGACAGTGCCTTCGTAGCTCGTCGACTGCACGGCAGCCGCCATGCGATTTAACCAATCCTGCGGTTGCCCCTCAGCCAGAGCCGATCCGCAAAGCAGAATCGATACGAGCACAAGTGCCGCAGAAGAGAGGCGCATCATGGTTGCGGCGGCGTCTCAGTGTCGTTCTGTTCGACTTCTTCGTCGACTTCGTCCAACGCTGCCTCTTCCGTTATCTCCTCGCTAAATCTCAGCGTCACAACGCGAGAATTCATGCCGTTAGCACCCAGTTGGGAAGACGTTTCCGCGTGGTTCAAAAAATATTGCCGTTGCCGGTCTTGTTGCGTGTCGATAACCGGCACGCCTTCGTTCGCAACCGCTACGGCCGTCTCTATCGGAAGCTCATCAATCGTCGCGTTCTGTTGCAGCGCAAAAATAGCGACCAGTGCGACGGCGGCGGCGATGGCAACGCCAGCCAGCGGGCGAACGGCACGCGACGCGCTTACGTCGCCATCCGCTGCGCCGATATCGGCTGGACCATGGTCGATCTCAGCGGCAATTCGCTCGTGTAATCGATCGGCGCCGGCCAATCCCGGCTCCCTGCGCATGAGGCGACCTATCGCCAGAAACTCAGAGACTTCTTGCCGAAGTTCAGCGTCCTGACTCATCCGGCGCAGCAGCAGTTCTGCCTCGTTTTCCGGAAGTTCACCATCAACAAATGCAGAAATCTGCATTCTTATCGCGTCATTCATACTTCACCTGCATGAGGCCTTTGGCCTGCTTAGCGTATTAGTGATCCGACCTTCTTTCCGATCGCATCACGTGCTCTAAAAATTCTGGATCGCACGGTACCGACAGGACACTCCATCGTCTGTGCAATTTCTTCGTAACTCATTCCTTCCAGCTCTCGCAAAACTATCGCCGTTCGAAGATCCTCTGGCAATGCCGCAATAGCCCGCTCCACAATCTCCTGCAATTCGTTGCTAAGCGTTATTCCTTCCGGAGTATCTGTTTCCTTCAGCTTCGCATGCAGGTCGTATTGCCCCGGGTCCTGCAAATCAAGTTCCACATCCATCGGTCGTCGTCGCTGCGCTGCAAGATGGTTTTTTGCTGTATTCACTGCGATCCGATACATCCAAGTGTAAAACGCACTATCTCCGCGAAAACGCGGCAACGCTCGATAGGCTTTGATAAATGCTTCCTGAGTAATATCCAGTGCCAGCTCAGGGTCCCGCACATACCGCATAACCAGGTTGACTATCTTGTGCTGGTACTTCAAAACCAGCAGATCGAACGCGCCCTTGTCGCCTTTCTGGACTCGTTCGACCAGTTTCTTGTCGGATGCCTGATTCGACATTCAACAATGTCCCTTCGGGACTGGACAATACGACTTCCGTTTCAGGGCGTTTCCATAGAAACAATCAACACCGGGATAGACCGGCTTGAGGGCGATAAGTTCTCGAATTCGTGCCTTATTCATCTTTGTTCTGTGACACCGTTCCATAAAGTGCGCGGTCATGTTAGCAGCTTCACCGCCCGGCTCCAATATGGCGCCAAATGACCTGCAGGCGGCGCCATTCATGGTCTCTGCGCGCATCGCCGCAAAGCAGCTCCGTAAACCGGGCGCCATCGGCTGTTCGCAAACGCAGCCAAACGAGTTTCTGCAGCACGATACAGCCCGATTCGCACTCGCCCGGCTGCCATTCCTTATGATTATTAAGCACCGCCACCGAGCCATCCGAGTACAGCCGAATGGCGAGGAGCGCGTCGAATCCACGCTGCAGGACGCGCAGTTCGTGGCGCCCTGCGATAATCCACAACACCCCCGCGAGTGCCCGCAGGCCCGCAGCGATGTCCAGTATCAGGACCAGGACCAGTCCGGCCGCGATCAACAGGCGGCCCGAGCTGAGAACGAGAATTCGTAGCCAGGGATCAGGTTTGAGGGTGCTTGAGTATCTGTTCGATGACACCGGCGATCGTTGACGAAGGAGTTTGCCGCTGCAACAAATAGCCGTTTAGTTCCGGATCGGGAAGCGCCAAAACTGCCTGAAATGCCGCCTTTTCGACGTCGTCCGCGTTGGGATAACGTGATTCGAGATAGCGAACCAGGAGTTCATCGAGTTCGCGCATGCCACGTCGACACTGCCACCTCAATCTGGACTCCTCACTCATTGTTTATTCCCTTATCGCGCGTAAGACGCGCTCCTACAGTAGGAGCGCGTC
>CAZMRZ010000011.1:34482-35698 GCA_964568835.1 uncultured Woeseiaceae bacterium
ACCATCATTTTCTTGGTCTCCGCGATAGCCTGCGCCGGATTCAAGCCCTTCGGACAGGTTTGCGTGCAGTTCATGATGGTATGGCATCGATACAGCCGGAAAGGATCCTCGAGCTCATCGAGACGCTCACCGGTCGCGTCGTCCCGACTGTCGACCAGCCAGCGATACGACGCCAGCAATGCAGCGGGCCCCAGATAACGATCACTGTTCCACCAATAGCTCGGACAACTCGTTGAGCAACAGGCGCAAAGAATGCATGCGGCAGGGTCGTTGATGAGCTCCTGGTCTTCCTTGCTTTGCAGGCGCTCCTGATCGGGCGGCGGTGGCGTGCGCGATTGCAGCCACGGTTTAATCGAAGCGTATTGCGCATAGAAATTGGTGAGATCGGTAACCAGGTCTTTGACGACGGGCATGTGCGGCAACGGATAAATCTTAACGTCGCCTTTAACCTCGTCATTGGCACGCGTACAGGCCAGCGTATTGCCGCCATCAATATTCATCGCACAGGATCCGCAAATACCTTCGCGGCACGAGCGACGGAATGTCAGCGTCGGATCAATTTCGTTTTTGATCTTGATCAATGCATCGAGGACCATCGGACCGCAATTATCCATATCGACATCGTAAGTATCGACGCGCGGATTGTCGTCACTCGAGGGGTCGTAGCGATACACCGCGAATTTTCGGATATTCGTAATGCCATCCGCTGCCGGGAAATGCGTTCCCTTCGTGATTCGCGAGTTTTTTGGAAGTCTGAATTCAGCCAAGGTCAATAATCCTAATAAACGCGTGCTTTGGGTTCGACGTACTCGACTTCATCAGTCAATGTTTCCTGATGCACCGGGCGATAGTCGAATGAAACCTTGCCGCTGCCATCGACCCACGAAAGCGTGTGCTTCATCCAGTCCGCGTCGTCGCGATCCGGATAGTCTTCTCGTGCATGAGCACCACGACTCTCCGTTCGATTCGCGGCAGACTCGATGGTCGCTGTAGCGTTTAGCAGCAAATTCTCGAGCTCCATGGTTTCGACGAGATCCGTATTCCAGACCAGCGACCGATCCGTGACGCCAACATCAGCGAAGCTCGTGAATGTCTCTCGCAGTAACTCAACGCCCGCATCCAGAGAGTCACCGGTACGGAATACGGCGGCATGGCCCTGCATGACTTTCTGCATCTCCAGGCGAATTTCCGCTGTCGGACGACTGCCATCGGCATT
>CAZMRZ010000011.1:35798-47229 GCA_964568835.1 uncultured Woeseiaceae bacterium
TGACTTTCTGCATCTCCAGGCGAATTTCCGCTGTCGGACGACTGCCATCGGCATTGCGGAGTTTGTCGATTCGTACCACGCTATTCTGCCCGGCATCAGCCGCCAATTCTTTATGGCGCGCGCCTGGCGTCATCGAATCCGCACAGAAATGCGCTGCAGCGCGACCGAATACAACCAGGTCGAGCAAAGAATTCGAGCCGAGACGATTTGCCCCATGCACGGATACGCAGGCGGCTTCGCCTACAGCCATCAGGCCTTCGACGACAGACTCCGGATCATCGCCCTTCTTCGTAACAACCTGGCCATTAAAGTTGGCCGGAATTCCGCCCATGTTGTAATGAACCGTTGGCAGAACCGGAATGGGTTCCTTCGTCACATCGCATCCGGCGAAGATTCGCGCCGACTCAGCAATACCCGGGAGACGTTCTTCAATGACCTCCGGTCCGAGGTGCTCAAGATGCAGATGAATGTGATCTGACTCTGTACCAACACCCCGACCTTCATTAATTTCGATCGTCATCGAGCGACTCACGACATCGCGAGATGCGAGGTCCTTGGCATTCGGTGCATAACGCTCCATGAAGCGTTCACCATCAGAATTGGTGAGGTAACCGCCCTCGCCGCGCACACCCTCTGTGATCAGACAGCCTGCGCCGTAAATACCCGTCGGGTGAAATTGCACGAACTCCATATCCTGAACCGGCAAGCCGGCGCGCAATACCATAGCGCTGCCGTCGCCCGTGCAGGTGTGTGCGGATGTGCATGAGAAAAATGCTCTGCCATAGCCGCCTGTCGCCAAAATCACCTGGTGCGAGCGGAAGCGATGCAGACGGCCGGTCGCGAGATCAATAGCGACGACGCCACGACAGACGCCCTCTTCCATGATCAGGTCGACAGCAAAGTATTCGATAAAGAACTCGGCATCGTGTTTGAGCGATTGCTGATACAGCGTGTGCAGCATCGCATGACCCGTTCGGTCAGCCGCCGCGCAGGTTCGCTGCGCCGTGCCTTCGCCGTACCGCGTTGTCATGCCGCCGAATGGACGTTGATAAATCTTGCCCTCCTCGGTACGTGAGAACGGTACGCCGTAGTGCTCTAACTCGATGACGGCGTCAGGCGCCTCTTTGCACATGTATTCGATAGCGTCCTGGTCACCGAGCCAGTCGGAACCTTTGACCGTGTCGTACATATGCCAGCGCCAGTCGTCCTCGCCCATATTGCCGAGCGCGGCACTGATGCCACCCTGTGCCGCCACCGTATGGCTGCGAGTCGGGAATACTTTCGTGATGCAGGCAGTCTTGAAACCCGCTTCTGCGAGTCCAAAGGTCGCGCGCAATCCGGCGCCACCCGCGCCGATAACAACGACGTCGTAAGTGTGATCAATAAATTCGTAGTCGCTCATGCGCCCAATCCGATCTTAATAATTCCGTAAGCTGCGGCGACCGCCAGAAACGTATGGGCGAATCGCGAGAGTATTAGCGACGCCAGTTTCGTCCCGTGGCCATGCACGTAGTCTTCAATGACAACCTGTACGCCGAGGTTGGAGTGATAGCCCATCGATATGACGAGCAACAGCAGCAGAACCGCATTCAGCGGCGGCGCAATAAACGCGATCGCTTCGGCGTGACTGAAGCCAGATATTGTTGCCATCGACCAGGCGAACCACAGTCCCAGCACTAACAAAGCCATTCCGGAAACACGCTGCCCCCAAAAATGACCGGTGCCGTCTTTCGCCGAGCCCTGACCCAGAACCTGACCTAAGGGTGTACGAAGACTCATGTGCGCACCCACCAGAACAAGGCTGTCAAAACCACAGTGAGTATGAGAACAAACCATGAAGATGCATTTGCCTGGCTTTTTTCAAAACCGCGGCCCGAATCCCAAACGAGATGGCGCACACCATTCGACAAGTGAAAGAAAAACGCGAAACTCCAGCCGACCAGTAAACCTCGGCCGACGGTCGTATCCAGGTAGGACAGCATCGCGGTATAGGTCTCGGCACCGACCGCTGCGTCAAGCAACCACCCGGCCAAGACGATGAATCCGACGCTCAGCCCCAAGCCGGTCGCCCGATGCAGGATCGACGTCGTCATTGTGATGGGCCAGCGATAAATGGAGAGGTGTGGCGACAGCGGCCTGCCGTTATTGCTCATGAATTCTCTTCTGGTTGTTGTGGCTAGCCGTGTCCGGCAACAGCATTATCCTTAAAAATCGACGCAGCGTCCCGCTTTTTCCCAATCACCGTAACGCGTGGGATCCAGTCCACCTCGACCTCCGATCTCTTTTGGCCTGCTTTTGTCCTCAGCCGGGGTATTATTCCCCTTGGAGTCTTCGGAATCCGCCGGTTTCTTGGTGTCGTCGCTATTCATAGCGAGAGTATGCCAGACGTCAGCAAGCCCTGCAGCAGCGCCCACGAGATAGAGACGAATGCTTACAATATCGACAATTAACGTCACCGGCCCCGACGCTTTCGAGTTTCTTCAGGGTCAACTGACGAACGACCTTAAAGCCCTGGAACCGGACGCCGAAATCCTCGCCGCCTGGTGCAATCCTAAAGGCCGCGTCATCTGGTTTGGCACAGTACGAATTATTGATGATGGATTCGGCTTGTCGGCGTTGGCGGAAACGGCGGAAGACATCGCAAAACGACTCACCGTTTTCCGATTCAGGTCCAAAGTTGAATTTTCAATCGCCGATGAGGTTGTTGAGGTCGATCCTGAGTTCCTGTTGCAGAACGGCTACCCCTGTATTGGCGAGACCCAAATGGAGAAATTCACGCCACATATGCTGAATTTCGACCTGCTCGGCGCGATCAATTTCGACAAGGGCTGCTATACCGGGCAGGAAATCGTCGCCCGAACCCATTACAAGGGCGCGACCAAGCGTCGCACGCTGCATTTCAAAAGTGCTTGCCCGGTCTCGGAAGGCGACAAGGTCACTATGGGTGATCGGGATATTGGCGAGGTGCTGAACGCGCACGGCAACGATCTATTGGCTGTCGTTCCGGTGGATAAGGTCGGTGAGCAGTTGTCAGTGGGCGAATCGAAGCTCACCTATCTCCCGCTGCCGTATCTGGATTTATCAGACACCTGACTATTACTCCGATACGGCTATTCCCCGCCAGAACGCGACGCGTCCGGAAATTTCCGCTGCCGCAGGTTTAGGGTCGGCGTAGTGCCAGGCGGCGTCCGTATTCACGTCATCGCCAACTACAACGTCGTAGTAACTCGCCTGACCCTTCCACGGACAGTTTGTGCGCGTCTCACTCTCTCGTAAGTGGTCCTTATTAACACTGGCCAAAAGAAAGTAGTGATTGCCCTCTACAACGACCGTGTCGTCGCTATTCGCGATTTCGGTGTCTTTCCAAACAGCTTTCATGTTCCTTCCATCCTGAATTTAAGGCGGTCAGTCGAATGTCTCGGGTCGCATGTGCGGGAACAACAAGACATCGCGAATCGATGGCGAATCCGTAAACAGCATCACAAGGCGATCGATTCCGATGCCGATGCCCGTTGTTGGCGGCATGCCGTATTCGAGCGCCCGGATATAGTCGTGATCGTAGGACATTGCCTCGTCGTCACCGGCCGCCGCGTTCTCGACTTGTTCACGGAAACGCTGTGCCTGATCTTCCGGATCGTTAAGCTCCGAGAAGCCATTGGCGATCTCACGACCCGCGACAAAAAACTCGAACCGGTCCGCGACGAACGGGTCCTCGTCGTTCTTGCGTGACAGAGGTGACACTTCGGTCGGGTACTGTGTAATGAATGTCGGTTCACGAAGGTTTGCTTCGCCGGTCGCATCGAAGATCTCGATCTGCAATTTGCCCGCACTGTAGTTATCCTGAACATGCACGTCGATCTTTTCGCAGTAAGCGGCGAGATAATCGCGATCACGAATCCTGGACATATCGAAATCAGGGTTGTAGGCCTCGATCGCCTCTTCCACCGTCATGCGTTTGAATTTCTTGCCGAAATCGAACTCTTCGCCCTGGTAATTAACGACGGTCGTCCCGAGAATCGCTTCCGACATGCCGTGCAGCATGGCCTCCGTCATGTCCATCCAGTCGGTATAAACAGCGTAAGCGCGGTACGCCTCCATCATCGTGAATTCGGGATTGTGTTGCGTCGACACACCTTCGTTGCGGAAGCTGCGATTAATCTCGTAGACGCGATCGAAGCCACCCACGATCAGTCGCTTCAAATTCAGCTCGGGCGCGATACGCAGGTAGAGCTGCATATCGAGTGCGTTGTGATGCGTCTTGAACGGCCTCGCGTTGGCGCCGCCGGGCGTTGTTTGCAGCATCGGAGTTTCAACTTCAAGGAAATCCGCGGCCTCAAGATATGAGCGCATGTAAGTGACGATTTCCGAACGTTTCTGGAATATGTTGCGACTGGACTCGTTGATAATCAGGTCAACATAGCGTTGTCGATAACGTGTTTCCTGATCCGACAAGCCGTGCCATTTCTCGGGAAGCGGTCGTAGCGATTTTGTCAGCAGGCGAACCTCGTCCGCCATCACAGTGAGTTCGCCGGTCTTGGTACGGAACAAATCGCCGCTCGCGCCAACGATATCGCCGACGTCCCATTTTTTGAAATCCTGATACACGCCTTCGGGAAGGCGATCACGTTCGAGACGCAATTGAATCTGGCCGGAGCGATCCTGAATTTTCACGAAGCTCGCTTTACCCATAACGCGCTTCGCCATCATCCGGCCGGACACAGCAACATTAACGTGCTCTTCACGCAGAACTTCGTCTTCGTGAGACTCGAACGTCTGGTGCAACTGCGCGGCGAGTGCATTGCGCTGAAAATCATTCGGATACGCATTACCGCCCTCGCGCATTGCGTCGAGTTTGCTGCGCCGTTCAGCGATCAGTTTGTTTTCGTCTTTTTCGTCAGTCACGTTCGTTCACAGTCCTTGTTTCAGGCTCGCCTCAATAAACGAGTCCAGCCCACCGTCCAATACGGCTTGAGTGTTACCGGTTTCGATGCCGGTACGCAAATCCTTGATACGACTTTGATCGAGTACGTAGTTTCTAATTTGACTACCCCACCCGACATCGGCCTTGCTGTCCTCGACAATTGATGCCGCTGCCTTTCGTTCCTGCAGCTCCAATTCGTAGAGTTTTGCCTTTAGCTGATTCATCGCTGTGGCCTTGTTCTTATGTTGCGATCGGTCATTCTGGCACTGCACGACGGTATTGGTTGGCAGGTGTGTAATACGAACGGCTGACTCTGTTCGGTTTACGTGCTGACCACCGGCGCCGCTCGCGCGGTACACGTCGATCCTGAGGTCTGACGGATCAATCTCGATATCGATATCATCATCGACTTCAGGAGACACAAACACCGAAGAAAACGATGTATGTCTTCGGGCCCCTGAATCGAACGGCGATTTTCTGACCAAACGGTGCACGCCCGTTTCCGTTCGTAACCAGCCGTAGGCGTACTCACCCACGATATGCACCGTTGCGCTCTTGATGCCGGCCACTTCACCCGCCGACGCCTCAATGACCTCGGCTTTGAAGCCGTGCGCCTCGGCCCAGCGCAAATACATGCGCAGTATCATTTCCGACCAGTCTTGCGCTTCGGTTCCACCCGCCCCGGACTGAATGTCCAGATAAGCGCTATTAGTGTCCAGCTCGCCCGAGAACATGCGACGAAATTCGAGGCCTGCAACTATTTTCTCGAGGCTGGAGACGTCTGCAACGACTTCGTTGACCGTATCTTCATCGTCTTCTTCGACCGCCATAGCCAGGAGCTCATCGCCATCCGCCAGCCCGGTCGTCAGCTTGTCGAGCCCGGCAACAATCTGTTCGAGTCTTGCTCGTTCCTGACCCAACGCCTGGGCACGATCCGGATCTTCCCAGACATCGGGCTGCTCGAGCTCACGCTCGACTTCAGTCAGTCTTTCCGCCTTTGCCTCATAGTCAAAGATACCTCCTCAACGCATCGGTGCGTTCGGTGAGGTCGACGATTGATTGTTTTATCTGGCTGGTTTCCATATCGGGCGCGATCTTATCACGCGGAACCATCATGCAAAGGCGCTATTTGCTCAACGATCAATTGCGGGTTCTCTACACCGCGGAATTCGTTGACGTCCAGCTTATACGCCAGCTTCACGACACCACGATAGACAGGGCCAGCCTGATTGAACGCAATCGCGTCCACGATGCCACCGCCGTCTGCCGGGCGCACACGAAGTTTCAGATGATTTTCTCCGACCGTACGTTGTTCAACCACGTCAAAATCTCCGCTCCACATGGGTTCGGGAAAGGCTGAGCCCCAAGGTCCTGCGTCCCGTAATGATCGCGCGAAACCCAGGTTCAGCGCCGACTGTGGCAAAGGACCGTCGGTAACAATCGCACCGCTAAAATCGGCTGACGGGTACAGGCGTTTCATCTGTTCAGCGGCGGTCTTCTTGAATGCTTCGAGCGCGGACTCCGCAATTGTCAGGCCAGCGGCCATCGCGTGACCGCCGAACTTCTCGATCAGTCCCGGCTTGACCGTCGACACAGCCTCCAGCAGGTCGCGAATATGAACACCCGGAATCGAACGCCCCGAGCCTTTGAGATACTGCTCGTCTTCACGCGCGAACGCGATGACGGGACGATGACAACGCTCTTTTACGCGCGCGGCGATGAGTCCGACGACACCCTGATGCCAGGACGGGTCATAGACACAAACGCAATTCGGCCAGCGCTGTTCACCCAATTTGTCGACATAGCGAAAAGCCTGCTCTCGCATCGTCGCTTCGATGTCTCTGCGCTCGCCATTGATCTGATTAAGAACGCGAGCGTATTCGTTAGCGGTATCGGCATTATCGGTCAGCAGACATTCGATGCCGATGGAAATGTCTTCGAGACGTCCGGCCGCGTTGATCCGCGGCCCGACTGCGAATCCGAGGTCGGTGCTAACGCAGCGCGACAATGTTCGGCCAGCTTGTTTCAAGAGCGCTTCGATGCCCGGCACCGAGTGACCAGCACGCATGCGCATCAGACCCTGTTGTACCAACACGCGATTATTGTGATCGAGCGGCACAACGTCGGCCACGGTACCCAGCGCCACCAGATCCAGATAGCGCGCCGGAATTTTCGCCGCCCCGCTCTGCCCGGCGTCTTCAAGCATGCGACCAATGCGCGCCATCAGATAGAAAGCCACACCGACACCTGCAAGATTTCGGCTCGGAAATTTACTGTCCTTAAGATTCGGATTAACAATGACGGCAGCGGCAGGAAGCTCACTACCGGGAAGATGATGATCGGTCACCAACACCGGAATTCCGAGTTCGTTTGCTCGCGCAACGCCTTCGATACTGGACACGCCATTGTCGACGGTGATCAAGAGACCGGGTGATCGCCCTGCGGCAACATCCACAATCTCTGGCGTTAGTCCGTAACCGTATTCGAACCGATTCGGCACCAGATAATCGACGTCGCGAAAACCAAACTCCTTCAGGCAACGCAAGACCAGCGTCGTGCTGGTCGCACCGTCGACGTCGAAATCACCGACAACCGTTATCCGTTCGTCGCGCTTCGACAGGACCAGGGTCGCGGCTTCGTCGATATTCTCAAGCGCGCTAACCGGCGCTAACTGCGCCAGCGAATAGTCGAGCTCGTCGGATGTCGTTAGCCCCCGCATGGCGAAAAGCCGCGCATGTATTGGATCGATACCGCCAAGATTCTCAAGGACGGACGGCGCCGGTGCCGGTCGGCACACAATCGGTCTTGCGCTCTTCATTCTTGCGAGTCACCGTCGAGAAGGCTGGAGGTGCGACGCCATACGCGCATCGCGTGTGAACGACGTACATGAGCACGAACGCCATCGCGAAACAGAAGCGTCAGACTGCTCAGCCGATTGGAATGCAGTGCCTCACGTAGCTCGGTAAGACATTCCTCCAACAGTTCAGAGCTGTCGTCAAACTCCGGCGTTTCCGCGACAAAGCCGGCAACCGACTCTTCGATACATCGCGAAATTGAGCCGAGCCAGGGGACCGCTACGCCCGTCACAGAGTACCAATAGCCCGTCAGCATCCCATCATCAGAAAACAGCGGCGGTAGCGCCCGGGTAATTTTCTCAGGCGCTGTTCCTCCACCCCAAAGCCACAGCGAATTCACGGGCTGCTGTCCATCCGCTTCGCGCTCGAGATTCACCTCATGTTCGTGCAGTGCCATCTCGATTTCACTAAGCAGGTTGCGGTGTGCCGCGGCGTTGTCGCCAGATGGCAGGAATTCGTCCGGATTTTGCTGGTCTATGACGTACGCGGGCATAGCAGCGGTTGCGATCGGTCGCGTCGCGCTGACGTAACCGCAACTACCCAGACGCGTAAATCCGAATTCCCCGTCGTCGCCCAACGTTCGCTGCAGGTGATCGATCAATGCGCGCATCTGCGCCGGCTCCAAGCCTGTTCTTCTCAGCTCGTGCAAACACAAATGGTCGAGCCTGGGCTCGAGGTAAATGGGGTCAGCAGCCGCGATCCAGTTCGCGGGCCGGTCGCCCGTCTGCCCCCACATCCTGAGCGCCGCCAACCCGTTGTCAGGATAGGGCAATCCGATCTCTTGAATGACCCGCGCCAACAGATCATTGGGTCCCGTCTCAACCGTCACGTCCGAGTGCGCAAGCCAGGTCCGCAAGGCTGCATCTTTCAGCCGACCACCCGAGACAGGTGGCAGCACGACGATCGCGGCATTTTTGTCATATGATGCGTTCATTATCTGGCGCCGATGGTAAGGGAAGCGCGTTTGAAATTCACAAGAGAATCATCCGGGACACTCAGCATTCGCAGCGTCGGTGAGGAAGGCATTCGAATCGACGACCGTATGTGGTCGGAAACTGTCGCCGTCACGACTCAACAGGTGATCGACGGATGGCCGCCTGTGCCATTCGCAGAGTTGGTAGAAGACGACTTTCTGACTCTGCTGGAGCACTCGCCGGAATTGATCATCGTTGGCACTGGCGCGACGAATATTTTTCCGCCACGTGAACTCACGTTTGCCTTTGCGCGGCGTGGTGTGGGATTCGAGGTTATGGATACCGCAGCAGCGGCAAGAACGTTCAATGTCCTCGCAGGAGAAGGTCGGAGAGTTGCGGCTCTTCTGTACCGCGTATAGAAAACACTAATCCAGGATGGCTAATCCAGCATCACGTCGCCGGATATGCCTTCGCTTTCCATCATGCTGCGCAGATTCTTGAGCGCATCCAACTGGATCTGACGCACGCGCTCACGCGTAACACCAATTTCGTCACCTATCTGTTCCAGCGTTGCACGCCGGTGGCCGTGTAACCCGAAGCGACGTTCAACGACCTCTCGTTGCTTCACGCCGAGCTCACAGACCCAATGATCCACGATGTCGTTTACGGCAGATTTTTGTGCGCGGCGAAATGGCTCTGCATCACCTCTGCCAGGCAGTAAATCGACCACTGCAGAGCCATCGTCATCCGACGGCCCCGCCCGTAACGTGACGCGCTGGTGCAGATCCATCAGGCGCTGCACATCCGCAACGTTCCTTTCGAGCCTGGCCGCAACAGCTGCGATCGTCGGCTCCTCGTTGTTTTCCTGTCGCATACGACGCGCCGTTCGCAGACAGGCGTTGATGTCTTTAATAATGTGAATGGGCAGACGCACGGTTCGCGATTGATTCATGATGGCGCGTTCGATGTTCTGGCGAATCCACCAGGTCGCATAGGTCGAAAATCGAAAGCCGCGCTCGGGATCAAATTTCTTCACCGCGTGGATCAATCCGAGATTGCCCTCCTCGATCAGATCGAGAAATGGCAATCCGCGATTGATATAACGTCGCGAGATGTTAACCACCAGCCGAAGGTTGCTTTCGATCATGCGTTGGCGCGCCGTTTCATCACCCGCCAGCGCGAGGCGCGCAAAAACCTTTTCCTCGTCCGCGCTCAGGAGCGGCGAGATTCCGATCTCGTCGAGGTATTGCCGTGTCGGGTCGGTGCTTTGTCCCACTTCTTCATCCCCTTTCGCAAGAAGGACGGCATGGACATCGGTCGTTTAGCGGGTCGAATTATCTCGCGGACAAGTATTGTCGCGGGTTAACCGGCTTGCCATTGCGTCTGATCTCAAAATGCAGTCGCGGCTTACGTTCCGGCCCCTCACCCATGGTCGCGATTTTCTGGCCTTTCTTGATCTCATCGCCTTCTTTGACCAGCAGCGACGCGTTGTACCCGTAGGCACTCAGGTAGGTGTCGTTGTGTTTGATGATAATAAGCTTGCCGTAACCGATCAGTCCACTGCCCGCGTAGACCACTCGACCCGGTGCCGCGGCCTTAATGGATTGGCCTGCTTTGCCGTTGATCAGGACGCCGGTGCCCGTTCCGGGTTTTGCGCCAAAACCGACGTTAATCCGACCTTGCGTCGGCCAGGACCACTTCGGTGCCGGCTGCGCGGGTATGGATGGCAACGGCCTGGGCGCTGGCCGGCTTGCCGATGGCGTCGAACTGCTACTGGGACGGCCGCTCACGGCCGGACCATTAAGTTGCAGAGCCTGACCAGGGTAGATCAATGAACCGTTACCCAGTCTGTTCCAGCGCGCTATATCCTGCGTATTCTTCCCGTAGCGCCACGCGATTGAGAACAGCGTTTCACCCTTACGAACGATGTGGGTTTGGGGATCGTCCTGCCAAGTCGAGTGCGAGCCGCAGGCGGCGACGAACATCAGCAGGGTCAATGCTATGAAAAGACGTAATGTCATTATCCTCGCATCATAAACCAGGCAATCCCGGCTACCGCAACAACGACGACAGCCCAACCAATTCGTTCGACGTACTTGCTCAACGTATCTTCGAAGCGCTGTCCGCCCAGTCGCACCAAACCGGCGACCAGAAAGAAACGCCCGGCACGACCGATCAGGGAAGCAATAATGAATCCGGGCAGATTCAACATCGCGACGCCCGCGGCGATCGTGAATACTTTGTAGGGAATCGGCGAGAAACCGGCGACAAAAACAATATAGACGCCGTAGTCATCAAACCAGCTGCGGCTGGTGAGATAGGCGTTCCAATAATGTGAGTCTCGCAGCCACGGTTCGATCATGTCGAAGAGCCCGTAGCCGATGGCATAGCCAGCAACACCGCCCAATACTGAAAATATCGTAGCTATCGCTGCGAATCGGACCCAGCGCTCGCGTTGCGCAAGGACCATTGGAGCGAGCATGACGTCGACGGGAATCGGAAAAAAGGATGACTCGGCGAAACTCATGCCAGCGAGATAGCGCTCGGCATGTTTGTGGCGGGACCAGAGCATGACACGCTCGTAGATCGGCTCGAATAGCTTCATGCCAACTATTTCCCGTGTATCAACGGTACAAAACTCACAGCACCCAGGGACACCTGCTCAAAACGATCCGGATGGTTAACAATCATCGTCAGTTCCTGTTGCCCTTTCGGACCGATCGGAATGATCAGACGACCGC
>CAZMRZ010000012.1:0-31134 GCA_964568835.1 uncultured Woeseiaceae bacterium
GTGCCGGAGGCGATGCGTCCATGGAAGCGCTCGCGGCCGCCGGCGCAAACTCGATTCGCACCTGGGGCAGCGACGACATTAGCGAGCGTCTTGATGCGGCACATGCCCTCGGCTTGTCGGTAACGGTCGGCATCTGGCTCGGTCACGAGCGCCACGGTTTTGATTATAACGACAAGGCCCAGGTGGCCGAGCAACTCGAAAAGGCTCGTCAGACGGTACTCCGCTACAAAGACCATCCAGCGGTCCTGCTGTGGGGTGTCGGCAACGAAATGGAGGGCTTTGAGTCGGGTGATGATCCGGCGATCTGGACAGCGGTGAATGACGTCGCTGCGATGATCAAAGCGCTTGATCCTCACCATCCAACAATGACCGTAACAGCCGAAGTGGGCGGCGGTCGCATTGAGAGCCTGCACAAACGTAGCCCGGCCATTGATATTCATGGCATCAACTCCTACGGCGGGGCACCGTCATTGGCCGAACGGCTAGCGGCTGGAGGCGGGACGAAACCTTACGTCGTCACGGAGTTCGGCCCGCCGGGTTCCTGGGAGGTCGCCAAGACACCGTGGGGCGCACCGATTGAGCTGACCAGCACCGAAAAAGCAGCTGCGTACCGAAATGCTTATGAGCATGCGGTTGCGAATGAGTCGGGCAGAGCGCTCGGTTCCTACGCGTTTACGTGGGGTTTCAAGATGGAAGCCACCGCAACCTGGTTTGGCATGTTTCTCGCCGATGGATCCCGACTCGCTGCCGTTGATGCCATGACCGAGTTATGGTCGGGTAGTCCACCAGGCAACCTCGTGCCAACCGTCGAGCCCTTAGCGATCGACGGGGAATCCGAGGTGGACCCCGGAGACGTCATTGATGTCCGCGCTGTCGTCGCGGACCCGGAAGGCGGTCCGATAACGGTGAAGTGGTTCTTGCGACCCGAGTCCGGCGACTACCTCACAGGCGGCGATTTTCGCGCCAATATGCCCGATATTGAAAATGCCGTTCTCGACGGTCGCCTGGACGGTGCACGTGTTCGAATGCCCGCAGATCCCGGACCGTATCGTTTGTTTCTATATGTCTACGACGATGCGGGCAACGCCGCGACAGCTAACATACCGCTCTTGGATAAGGGCGAAGCGCGGACGCGGATGCCCGTGTCCGTTTACGAAGATAGTTTCGAGGCGATGCCATGGGCTCCCTCCGGTTGGATGGGGTCGACCGAGTCTTTGACTTTAGACGGATCCTACGCCGAGGACCCTCAGGATGGCGGGGCAAGCATCAGGATGCGCTATGAGGGCAAGTTCGGTTGGGTCGGCGTTGCGTGGCAAAATCCGCCGAACAATTGGGGCGATCTGGAGGGTGGCTTTGACCTGACTGGCGCTACAGAATTGGAGCTCTGGGCACGCGGCGAATACGGCGGCGAAAAAATCAGCATCGGTGTTGGACTTCTTGGAAGCGAAACGTCGCACCCGGATTCCGGCAAGACAAAAGAAGAGGGCATCGTTCTTACGCGGGAGTGGCAGCGCTACAGCGTGTCACTCAAACATACGGACCTTTCAAGCATCAAGACAGGTTTTGTAGTAACGCTCAGCGGTCGAACCACGCCCGTCACCATATATCTGGACAGTATCCGTTTTATTCGCTGACCAGCGTTGCCTAATCTGGTGCAGGTCCGGTCGATTCCCGTACCAGCAACTTGGCCTCGAATACATCGTGACCGACTAGCGGGGCCTTGCCAGCTGAGCTCTCTATCAAGGCTTGAGCCGCTCGCTCAGCCATGGTGGCTAACGGTTGTCGTAACGTCGTTAGTGACGGGTAGATTTGCTGTGCGAGTGCGACGTCGTCGCAGCCAGCAACTGACAACTGACCCGGGATATCGATACCGAGTCGATCTGCAACACGGACCACGCCAGCAGCCATATCGTCGTTCGCCGCGAAAATCGCGGTCGGTCGTTTCTTGCGTTCCAGCAGCTCAATGGCGCAGGCTTCGCCGGAGCGAATCGAATTGTCACCGGCCACGACCAGGTCCTCAGAAAATGCCAAGCCGCTCTGTTCCAGGCCGTCTTTGTATCCCAGGAAACGGTTCTGCACCGCTTTATGTTTAGGGTGCCCCGTCAGGAAGGCGATGTCTTTATGACCAAGCGACGCCAGATAACGTGTCATCTCTGCGCTGCTTTCGCGATCCGTCATTGAGACTGAAAAATGCTTGGCGTCTTTCTTACCCGATGACACTCGGACGAACGGCGTGTTCGTCTCGCTTATCGCACGAACAATATTGGGTATGTTGGACAATGGTGCGGCCAAGACAATTCCGTCCGGCCGGACTTTCTCAATCAATGCCTTTATCTCGCCGGAAACATTCTTGTCCTGATAGCTGCAGGGATGAATTACGAGCTCGCAATTGGCACTCCGGCAAGCACGGAGTGCGCCGGCCTGCATTCTGATGACATAGCCGGCACTTGGAATCTCATAGGCGCTGGGATCATCGTAAATAAGTGCGATGAGATTGGAGCGATGACTCGCCAGATTGCGTGCTGACTGATCAGGCCGATAGCTGAGCTCTGCAACGGCTTTGTCGACGCGCTCTCTTGTGCTGGCACGAACGTTCGGCTCGTTGTTGACCACGCGAGAAACGGTCTTGATAGAGACGCCCGCGAGTTTGGCGACATCGAAGATGGTGGATCTGCTCATCGTTATCAGGCTTGCCTCAAAATGGTGTAATGCTATTGATATATTTTTATTA
This sequence comes from uncultured Woeseiaceae bacterium, assembly GCA_964568835.1. Classification (GTDB taxonomy): domain Bacteria; phylum Pseudomonadota; class Gammaproteobacteria; order Steroidobacterales; family Woeseiaceae; genus UBA1847. Next base: position 2,732 of record CAZMRZ010000012.1, read on the forward strand.
CAGCGCTGTCAATTGCTAAGTCTCGGCGCCGACCACCCGCTTCTCGACCTCGATATCGGGCATTAATTCGGCGTAGGTTTTCTGCATTACCAGTTTGGGTTTGCGCGCCACATCGAACAGCCCCCAGTGTTTTTCAGGTTCCTGCGGATCGGGTGAACCTTTCCACGGCTCGTCAAATGCCTCGAATACAAACGTAAGGACCTTTTCCTTTGTCGTCCATTCGAGTAGCTGCTCGTAATAACTCGCCTGCAGTTCCTCCGAAGCATTCCAGGGCTCGATGCCACGTCCATTGGATGCGGTGGTCCAGCCAGCCTCGGTGATCACGACAGGTTTTCCCGGGTAGTGATTCACGACCGAGTGGTAATTCTGCTTGGTATATTCGAGCGCATCTTCCATCGTTCGATATTCCCAGGCGGGATAGGTGTGCACCGATATGAAATCCAGCTCGGCTGCCAGTGGCTCCAGCTTGTACGTCCAGGGATCGTAATTCTCGCAGAAAGTAACGGGTTGCCTGATCGCGAGTTTTATCTTCTTCACATACGTTACGAGGCTGTCCACCGGAACCATGTGGTCTGTCCACTCAACGCTGGCTTCGTTGCCGACCGACAATGAAAACACGATGTCAGGGTAGCGGTTCGATATCACAATGGCTCGTTCAATTTCATCGCTGTTGTGTTGCCGGTTCGCGTCGAGTACCTCATCGCTGAAATCCGCGCCCCAGGGACAATGCGGATTGCTCATTTCCGCGGCGATATCAATTCCCAGCATGACCTTAAAACGCAGATGCTCGCGTTCAATCACGTTGAGCACTGATTCGGCAAACGGACTGCAGTCATACAGGCGCAGATACTTCCAGTTCTTCGCCAGAATCAGCAGGTCCTCTTTTATCTCTTCGTACGACGGATAGTTATTACTGCCGGGACTCTGGCCTTCACGGTACCCGGAGTAGCAAATGGCATTGCCATGTTGGATGTTCGGGATCTCAGACATACTTTGGATTTCCATCCTTGTCCCAAAGGCCCCAGAAAGCACCGACGTCACCTTCGGCATCGACCTTCCATGCCTCGTCAAACGAAGAGAAGTAGAAGATCTCGACGTTGTCCTCTTCAGCCCACTTGAATGTATTAATGAAATACTTCATCGCGTTTTCTTCTGAAGGAACTGCGCCGCCTTCGGCAGAGCCGACATTCGGCCAGCCAGTTTCGCTGACGATGACGCGTTTGCCATTGGCGACCTGCTGGACGCGCTGATACATCTCTTTCATATACAGTAAGGCATGTTCTGCTGGACAGCCTTCCCAGAACGGATAGCAGTTTGCCAGCAATACGTCACAGGCGGCACTGATGCGCGGATGGTCAACAAACTCAAAATACGCATCGACATAGCCAACATCGATACCGGGCGCGGCTTGCTTCACTCTGTCGATGTAAGCCAGCAATTCGTCTTCTGATAGATCGCCACGCAAAAGAACCTCGTTGCCGACGGCAAGAATGTCGGCATGACCATTCCTGGCGATCTCAATCAGGTTGGTAATCTCTTGCTCATTTTTTTCTGGATCGTCACCCAGCCATGCGCCGACCATCGTTTTGAGGCCATTTTCTTTCGCAATGGCAGGAATGAGTTCGTTTCCTTCAGTACAGGAAAACGAACGAATCCCGTTTACGTAGGGTTGAATGACAGACAGCCGCTCCCGGATTTGCGCCTCGCCCAATTGCGTGCCCGGGCCCTGGCCTTCGACGTAGGGACTGAACGATAGTCCGTGAATTTTCTCGTCCAGTATTTTGCGGATGAGTGCGCGCAAGTCCTCGGCTGAGAGGTTGGTGAAATCAACACCGGCCAGTGACATTTTTCTCTTGTAGTAATTAGACATTGAGGTCTCTTGATAGACTTGATGGATAAAGGGTAGAAGTGATCCAGGTCGGGCTAGCTGCCAAACAGCTGATCCTTGCCTATGGACACGTTAATTCTGCGAATTTCGCCGCTGCGTTTGAATATCTCGGCGCTCTCTTCGGCGGGTAGCGACAGCGTCGGAAAAGGCTGTGTCGTGCCGTCGTTTCTGGTGATGGTCAGGGACGCGCCTGCATCAGCGCCCAGCTCATAGACCACCGGCACCTGACACCAGGTAAAGGCAAGCCCGGCTGCAGGCACCGTCAAATCCTGCCACTGTCCGTCGATGTCGAGGTGGCAGAACGGCAGTGATTCGGTACGAAATTCTCGTTCGCGGAGCAGGGTGGGACTAAAGTGAATGATGCCGTCGCTAACTCGCACGCCAAGCTCGCCGAATCGCGTCAGCACTTCTTCTTTGACTTGTCCGGTCATACCCGGCTGTCGAGCGCCCACATGCTTCGGTGTGTGTGAGTACGGATCAATCGGGAACGCACCGAATTCCGTCGGCGTTTTGTTGAAGCCGATACCGCGCCGCACCCGGTAATACAATTCACCAAGCTGCTGGCAGGACTCAGCGTCGTCACCTTGCGCTACGGCGGCAAAGTAGTTTTCCTGAACGGCTAGCAACAGCTTCGACACCATGTGCCAGTAAATGCAGCCCAGACCCTCAAAACCAAACATGCCGCCAGAGCGGCCGGTAAACGCCTGGTGGTTGAACACGGACTCATATAATTTCTGCAGGGGCTTTCGTGCTGCTGCGATCGATGCAGAGCCGTTCTCTTCTAAAAGGTCCAGCTGCTCATTCAGGTCGCCAACATTGCGGAGCGCGGCGTTAAAACGATAGAAGCCGTCGGCATCCTGATTAACGATGCGCTCATTATTATCGGCGAGCATCTGTACCAGCAGTGGTATCGCTTCAAGGTCGGCAGCGGGTATGCGGTTCTTTTCCAGAAATCTGGGAAGTTTTCGGTCCGGATACAGCATGAAAGAGTGCTGGTCCGGCCGGTAGACTTCACTGTCGAACAGCGCTTCCAGTAACGAAACGGCTTCTTTCGACGGGATAGCACCGGCGCTGAGGGCGGCAACCTGACCTTCAAGCATCGGGTAGAGCGTTTCGATCTCGATCTCTTCCGAACCGAATTCAAGAAGATTGTAAGCGTTGTACAGGCCGTCCGTTCGACGATTCGTAGCAATGCTGTGATCGATTGCGACCAGGGCGTCGTCGAGCAATGCCACGATTTCACCGATGCTGCGATCCGTGGTGCCCGAGAACGATTCCTGCTCGTAAACAGACAGTCGATAACGACTCGCGGCCTGACCGAGGGCTTCCAGCGTCTTGTAGCGTTGCGCTGGACTTATCGCTGACTCGCCAAGCGTCGGCTGCACATCGCGGAGGCCGGTGGCGGTGTCGCTGAGCCACTGGCTAACCTCGATCGATAGTGTCACCGGCCGGGTTTCCGCGGCGAGCAGTTGCTGCAGGAAGCGAACGTAGCGACGCATGTAGTACAAGGTGACCATGGAGACACCTTGACCAACAAGCGCGTTGTTGGCGTCGTTCCATTCGGGCCTTTGTGTGTTGAGCCAGATGCCGCCATCGATAACCAGGTTGCCCAGTTTGCTGAGCAGCGTCACCACGAGCTTTTCGATCAGGTTCACCTGGTAGACGTCACCGTCACTATTCAGGATCAGTTTTCCGTCGGCACCAATCTTCGTGATGCGCTGTTCGATGCGCTCGGCAAGATCATTGTCGAAGGTGACCGTGGCCTTCGGATTCTCCAGCAGCTTTTCAAACGACTTGATCCGGTACGGGACATTCGCGTAGCAAAAAACGGGTTCATAGAGTAGTTGCCCCAAATGGGCGGGGTGAAAGTGACTCGACAGTTCCAGCAGCTTTTGCAGGTATATGATCTGGTGGTCGCCCCAGTAACCAATGTAGCTCCAGGGATTGTCGGGTTCTTCAACTTCCCAGTCGAAACCTTCCTTGGTGATTCTGTAGGGGTTGTAGCCATCGATGGTTGACGCATTGACGAACTTGGCGATTACGTTCTCGATGAACTCGGGATAGCTGAATGTTAACGCCTCCCAGTTCTGGAAAATGTCACGCCAATTGCCCTGATAGGACAGCAGTCGCTCGCCGTCCTCATCTTTGAGGTTGATAGCGAACTCGTTCCAGGGCCTGCTGGGATCGCCATGTCGTCGACCGAACGTGATTGGCAAGTAGTCATAGAACAGGCGCTCGAGCTGCCGGTCACCCTGTGCCGTAACGATGTCGAGGAGTTCCACGAAGTCCAGTTTGGCCGGGAGTTTTTCAAGGACGGTGCGATGACGCTGGTACACGTCAACGTTGAAGTGTTTGATCGTCCGTCCGAAGTCGCGGGCTGTCAGTTTGTAGTGATCGTCGAAAACACCGCCACGCAGGATGTTGAACAGCACGTTCGCGTAGTGGTGCACAGAGACCGTTTCTTCGGCCGTGGCTTGAAAGCCATCGCCGCTCGCCATGATACGGGCCAGCTCGTCCGATCCTTCTTCGATCGACGCAGAAATAGACGCGGCAACTTCCTTCGGATTCTCGAGTTTCCGGCGTAACGCGACGACGTCGCTCTGCGTCTGCTCGATATCGGCGACCATTTGCCAGTCCTGCGACTCGCCAGGCTTGAGCGTTATGGCCAGATTCACGAGGTAGGCGCCACGGATGCCGCGCGTGTGAACTTCCTGATGCAGCTCCGCGCCCATGCGGAAATCATTGAGCTGCTGCGACGAAATCAATACTTTCTGTCCCTCAAGACCCAGGCAAAAGACCGTATTGGCCTTGAGAGATTCGGAGGGCTCGGCGCGATCGGTAATGCCGGAATACAGCGTAAACAGTGCCATTCCGGATTCTTCGTCCAGCTCTGTCCATTTGTAGGCATCGACGAGATTGCTGGAATTGGTCTGAGTAAAGGCTGGCGTGCCGGCGGGCAGAATATTTTGTAGACCATCGACCATTTCGATCGTCAGGTCCGCGTCCCCCAGATTCTCGAGTTCACATTGCCGTACGAAGCCGTAGGTGCTGCTTGTGCACCATGTGTAACGGAAAACCAGCTTCAGGTCGTGATTGATTTCCTCGAAGCAAAGCTTGTTGCCCAGGATATTCTTGTAGAGATTGCGAGTCAGCGTGTATCGTTCGCTGCGCTCGGCTTTGAATGGTTCCCAGTCCTGCTGATCGCCATTGGCTGCTATACGTATCAGCGTCTTGCTTCCGGTATGCGCCGTGCTCTCATGGATCTTGTCGACCGTGATATAGGGGAAAAGCGCCGTCGCGGGTGATACGCGACCGGCCGTCAATCCACCGGTCGATGAAATAAATAACCAGTGGTCGACATTTGAAATGACGCTGACGAAAAAAGGCGCCATGCGGTCAACGTTTCGAATAGCGTAGTAGCGTTCGCCGGCGAAGTTGACAAACTCACCCGTCACCGCGTGCTTGTCAATTGCGTTATCTTTTTCTAAATTCAAGATCTGTTTCCCCACAGACGTTACTCGGTCAGCAGCAGCGCGCCAAACAACCCGGCGTCAATCCAGCCGCGATCTTTTGGTCCGCTAGGCACCGATTCGGAGCCGATAAAGTTTTCTCGCAACTCGCTGCCATCGTTATCGCAATAAGCGATCATCAGCCCCATCAATTTGCCCGCCGACAATGTCACAGGAATGTTTTCGTCCGATCCATCCACGAACTCATCCGTGTATATGTCGATCGCCAGTTCCCAGATGACTTTGTCGCCTTTTTGTTGCCAGCGGCTTTCAACGTGGTGCGAGTAATTCTGTGCCTGTTCGTTGGTGCCTATGTCTATCGCCTGATTATCAAGCGACATGTGATAGGCGAATGCATTGTGATTGAACTGGTGATTACCGCCGGAAAAATCCTCATCGATGAAGATCTCAAGGCAATCGTCGTCCCAGTATTGGGTGAGCGGATCGCGGTGCGTATCGATCAGTATGTCGTCGACTATTTCTGCAAGTACGTAAAGAAGCGTTCCGCTCCAAGCAATCTTGTATCGTCCGTGGAAATCGTCAGAGGTGTATTCGGGCCCGAGCCATCGATGGTTTAGCTCCTGCCATTCGGCCTCGATCCAGACAGATTCGTCTGCAACACCGTCAATACGGATAGGCGCAATTGCTTTCGGCGCAAGGTATTCCGTGCGATCCGCTTCATGATTCGCCGCGGCTGTCGCAGTGGTCGAAAACAAAAGAAACAGCACGGTGACCAACGCGCTCGTCGGTTTTAATCCGGTCATCTTTGCACCCCATGTCAGCTAGTTATTAGCTACTTCGCGCTTTTATTATAGTGATTGTGACAGCGCTGTCATTAGATACTATAAACGATTCTTCATCGCGTTGGGAGCCCCATTTGAAAGAAAGTAGACTCGCCGGGATTTTCTGTCAGATCGAGCGCGCCACAGCGATAGTGCGCTCAACAACATCTTCAAGGCGAAACTCGGCGTAACCGGCAAGACCAACGCCAATACGTCCATTCCAGGGTTTGGTCCAATGCTCCGGGATAGTGGCCCCCGTCAGACCGAGAAGCCCGCCAACCGTGGCGCCATTGCAATCAGTATCCCAGCCAGCCGCGACCGTATTTCCGACAGCAGCGCTAAAATTCCCGTTCGATGAACAAAGTGCCCATACAACGAGCGACAAATTGTTCAGTGTATGGACGGGTGACAGATCCCGATACGCCGCCCTCAGCTTCTTTATCGCCAGAGGATCATTTTTCAGTTCACTGCCGAGATTGACGGCCGCAACAACTCCGCTGTTTTCGGGAATGTGCGATGCAGCGACTGCTATAGCCTCATCAAGACTGTCAGTCGCAGGGATAGCTGCGCCAAGCGCCGCAATGAACGCAGCCCCGTGAACGCCATCTCCGCGATGCGATAATGACGCGTCGCGAGTCGCCAGATCCGCCGCGAGTGCAGGGCGCCCGGGGCATACCCAGCCGTAAAGATCTGCGCGTATCTGCGCGCCTATCCAATGGTTAAACTCATTGTCCGAACACTCGGCAATATCAAAGCCGGGCTCGGCACCATTGACAAATTCGGGATCCATTCGTGTCAACAATGTCTGGTATGCAGCACGTTCCGCCGTCCAGGTAGCGCCAGCTGGGAGCAAGCGCAGCCAGGCTCGCGCGACATCAGCCGTTTGAAAATCGAGTCCTTTCTCTTCCAGCATCATTAACGCCAACAACGTGTAATTGATATCGTCGTCGGGCTCTGCGCGAGTAATGTAGTCGCGGCAACATTTTCGCCCGAGCCGGTCAACCATTGTGCCTTCGACGAGTGGCACGTAATCGCGCAAGGGCAGCGAATTCGCAACTCGCAGATATTCCTCAATGCCTTTTGATCCTCGTTGAAAAGATAATACTTCGAGCGGTTTTCCCAATATGCAGCCGGAAATGCGACCTTCCCACGCGGACCTTATTAGTCCCGTATTGACCGGTATGGCTGTCATCGTTGTCATGAGTGCCGCTTCCGCTTTGATTAAAGTTGCAGTAGGGAGCACTTTAAATGATTGTGCTTGACAGCGTTGTCATTTTGGCGCGATAATGCCGACGAAATTTTAGACAGCGCTGTCAAACCATATCAGAAAAGCGCACTCAGATAGGCGGCTGACCGTCAATCAACTATATGACTTACCAATAAAACGAGCTGGGGGGCTTGAACATGCAATCACCTTTTCACCGAAACCCATTAACAGCAGCTGTGGCTGTCGCACTGGGCGCGTCATCTATTGCACCGGCGCAAGCTCAAGACGAACGAGTCATGGAAGAAATCGTCTCGGTTGGTATTCGTAGCAGCCTGATTTCGTCGATGAACACGAAGCGAGCAGCCAAGGGTGTCGTCGATGCGATCACCGCCGAGGATATCGGCAAGTTCCCAGACACCAATCTCGCCGAGTCCATGCAGCGCATTCCCGGCGTGTCTATCGACCGCTCTAACAACGAGGGCAGCAAGGTAACGGTTCGTGGTTTCGGTCCGGAGTTCAACCTCGTACTGCTGAACGGCCGCCAGATGCCGACGGCCCAGCTTACCGGTGATTCGACCCGGTCATGGGACTTCGCGAATATTGCATCGGAGGGCGTCAGCGCCGTCAACGTTTTCAAGACCTTCAATGCTGCGACGGCCAGCGGCGGAATCGGTTCGACAATTAACGTCAAGACGGCAAGACCCTTTGACAAGCCCGGGCTGGTCGCCAGCTTCGGCGTCAAGGCAATGATGGATACGACAAACGAAAACGGCGATGATATGACGCCAGAGTTTTCGGGTATTTTCAGCAACACGTTTGCTGATGACACCTTGGGCGTCGGCGTATTCTTCTCGCGCCAGGAGCGCGACAGCCGAATCGTCGCTGCCGAAACGGCTCTGTGGCGTGAAAATATCGACAACGTACCAGCTACGACCGTGATCACTGATAATCGGGCATCCAGCGACATCAATACGTTTTATCCGCGAAATTTCGGTTATGGCGTTGAGGATATTTCTCGTACCCGAACCAATGGCGCACTGACATTACAGTACGCACCGACCGATACCCTGACGGCGACACTGGATTACACGTACGCGGAATTCGAAAACGAAGGCGAGCGCGTCGGCGTTGGCATTTGGTTTGGTGATACGCCACAGACAAACGCGGTTGAAATCGACGAGAACGGCACCTACGTGTACGTCGAAGATACCTGCTGCGACTATGCCTCCAACAAGCGGCTTAACACATCGACCAACGAGATCAATTCCATTGGTTTTAATCTCGACTGGCAGGTCAATGACGATCTGAACCTGGCGTTTGACTTCCACGACTCGGATGCCGAGTCTCGCGGTACGGGGCGCGGCAACGACGTCTTTCTGATCCTCGCGGCGAACTGCATAGACACCAAGAGCATGGATTCGAGGACGGGTAATGATATTCCCGATATGAACTTGACGTGGGCGGGCTGTGCTGACGCGGCCGCTGATGGATCGCCGACAGGCGGTAGCTATGACTCGTTGTTTGGCCAGGCTGGCGCGAATATGAACGAGTCTGAGGTGACCCAATTTCAGATGGACGGTGAGTGGTTTAATGCCGATGATGGCGGCATCTCGAGCATTCAGTTCGGTGCGGCTATGACCGAGGTTGATTACCGAACCCGTGCATTCAATTCGGGTCAGGTAGCTGCCGGTTGGTACGGCGGAAATCAGGACCTTTACGACAACTCGATATTCCAGCGCGAAAGCACAGCCAATATCGGTGACGAGTTTTCAGGAGGCGGCAGCAATATTCAGCCGGATTTCTACTACGATTGGGACTACGAGGCTGGCATCGCGGCATTTGAGCAGGCATTTAATGGTGGCAACAGGCTGCAAGCCGACTTCAGTAGCACGCCTACCTTTGATCACGCGATCAACGAGGAGACCACGGCGCTTTACCTGCAGACCAATGTGGAGAGCGAATTTAACGGCTATCCGGTGACGATGGTGGGCGGCATTCGTTACGAAGAGTCGGACATTACGGCCAGCAGCCTGCAGGTTGAAACCACGGCGATTGTATGGGTCAATTCGACGGAATGGGCAGTGCAGCGAGCACCAGATGCAACTTTCAGTAATGTCGACGGAAATTACAGCCTGTGGCTGCCAAACCTGGATATCGCCGTGGATGTGCGTGACGATATGATCGCGCGATTCTCGTACAGCAAATCGGTGACGCGTCCCAGCTTGACGAATATGCGCGGCACGACGTCGCTGACGGATCGCCCGAAACCCAGTGAAAGATTAGGTGATGCCGGTAACCCGGACCTGGTGCCGTTTACGTCCGATAACTTCGATCTGTCGTTTGAGTGGTACTACGGCGAAGGAAGCTATGCGTCGATTGGTTATTACCGCAAGCAGGTCGATAATTTTATTGTTACGGAACAGATCGATACGCAATTCAGCGATCTTCGCGACCCGTCTCTTGGGCCCAGGGCCGAGCAGGCCAGAGCGGATTTGATTACGGCCGGCGGCGATCCGGATGATCCGATTCAGCTGCACGATCAGATCAATATCAATCTGGGCAATCCTGTAGGAACGCCCATCGTGCAGGCGGCTGATGATCCTGTTGCGACCTGGAAGATCACGTCTCCACGTAACCTCGAAACCGCTACGCTGGACGGCTGGGAGTTTGCTGTCCAGCATCTGTTTGGCGACTCAGGATTTGGTGTTGGTGCGAATTACACGATGGTTGACGGCGATATCGACGTGGATGTGGCGCGGGTCGGTTTCCAGTTTGTGCTTCCCGGTCTTAGTGACTCAGCCAACCTTGTCGGTTTCTACGAAAACGACAAATGGCAGGCGCGTGTGGCCTATAACTGGCGCGACGAGTTCCTGTCCGGCACGCCGAACAACAGCCCGCAGTTCACGGAGGAGTTCGCCCAGTGGGATGCGAACGCCAGCTATCTCGTGACAGACAACCTGACCGTGTTCGTCGAGGGTCTTAATCTGACGAATGAATCGCAGCGAATATACAACCGTTATTCGAACCAGCTCCTGAACGCAAACCAGTTCGAAGCGCGGTACAACATTGGTGCACGTTATACGTTTGAGTAAAACGCAAGCACCCGTGCTATCCCCCTGCACCAGGAAAGCCGCCTATTCAGGCGGCTTTTTTTGCTACAGTATTCCGCTTAGGCGATTATTAGCAGACTAGCGATGAGCAAAACCATAAAGAGGGTCGTGGTGGTTGGCGGAGGCGCCGCCGGCTGGCTAACCGCCGGCACTATAGCTGCCGAGCATGACGCTCATCTGGATTCAGGGATAGAAGTGCTGCTTGTCGAGTCTCCCGATGTGGCGACGATCGGCGTTGGCGAGGGGACATGGCCAACCATGCGCAAAACATTGGTTCGCCTGGGCATCAAGGAAACAGACTTCATCCGTGAGTGCGATGCTTCCTTCAAGCAAGGCACCCGCTTTGACGGCTGGTACACGGGCGTAGAGGGCGACCGCTACTACCATCCATTTTCGTTGCCGAAGGGATACCTGAAGACCAATCTCGTCCCGAGTTGGCAAGAGCGCAGCGGCCAAGTGACATTCGCCGATGCAGTATGTGTGCAGAGCCAGCTCTGTGAACGCGGTCTTGCGCCGAAGCAAAGCAGTACGCCCGAATACGCGTTTGTCGCGAATTACGGCTATCACCTGGATGCCGGGAAATTCGCGACGATGCTGCAGAAACATTGCACCGAGGTGCTCGGAGTGCGGCACATCCTGGACCATGTGACGCACATAAACTCAGCCGAGAACGGCGACATCGCCTCGCTTGGCAGCAAGCAGAATGACGATATCCACGGCGATCTGTTCATTGACTGCACCGGCTTCTCTTCGCTGCTGATCGGAAAACACTTCCAGGTTCCCTTCATCAGCAGGAAGGACACTTTGTTTATCGACAGTGCGCTTGCCGTGCAGGTGCCCTACGAATGCGAAAACAGCCCGATCGAATCGCAGACGATTTCGACGGCGCGAGGCGCCGGCTGGATCTGGGATATCGGATTATCTTCGCGACGCGGGGTCGGTTACGTGTATTCGGGCGGGCATATTTCCGACGCGCGGGCCGAAACGGAATTGCGCGCGTACATTAAGCCCGCGATGGGTGACGAAGCCGAATCGGTGTCTGTAAGGAAAATAGCCATCAATCCTGGTCACCGACAGAAGTTTTGGCACAGAAACTGCGTTGCGGTCGGAATGTCGGCGGGCTTTCTTGAACCTTTAGAGGCCTCCGCGCTCGTCCTCGTCGAGCTGTCTGCAGAAATGATTAGCGAGCAGCTGCCCGTCACACGGGAGACAATGGACATCGTAGCCCGGCGCTTCAATGATAAATTTCGTTATCGCTGGGACCGGGTAATCGATTTTCTCAAACTGCACTACGTGCTCAGCAAGCGCGACGATACTGACTTCTGGATCGACAATCGAGGCGGCGCGTCGATACCGGGCAGCCTCCAGGAATTGCTGACGTTGTGGGAACGGCATTTCCCGGTGAATTCCGATTTCGACCAGATCGACGAGGTATTTTCCGCGGCCAGCTATCAGTATGTGCTCTACGGTATGGGCTTCGAAACCGTGCCCGGCCCCGCGACGCACCGCTCGCCGCCTCGCGAAAAAGCTGACACGCTGTTTAAAGAAAACGCGGATATGACGCGAAAGTTGCTTTCAGGATTACCGGCTAATCGCGAGCTGATTAATTCGATAAGGACATCTGGATTGCGAGCCGCCTGAGTGATTTCGCGGAGCCTGTTAACGAAAATAGATCTTCGGATTGAGAGTACCCATGGCTAACCACCAAATGCTGGACAATGTTGCGCACAAGGATCTCCGGATCATTACAGCTCGATCCGAAAACTACGGCGACAAGGTTGCGAGTGCCGGTATTTTTCCAAGCGAATTCCGTCGCGCTCAGGCGGAATACCCGATCGTCTTTCGAAAAAGTGCATCCGCGGATCACTTCGAGCCTACGGCTATGACGGGGCTCGCGGATGGCGAAAATCTGTTCCTCGATGATGCAGGCTGGCACGCTCGTTACATTCCCTTGACGATCGAGCGTCAGCCTTTCCTGATAGGTTTTCAAAGCCGCACCGAGGGAAGCGCGCCGGTCGAAGAGCCGGTCGTCCATATCGACATGGATCATCCCCGCGTTAGCGAAACAGAGGGTGAGATAGTATTTCTAGAGCATGGTGGCATCAGTCCGTACCTCGAGCACATCAACTCCGTGCTCAAGGCGATACATGCGGGCCACGATTACAACCAGCACTTTTCCAAAGCGTTGGTTGAGCATGAACTGCTCGAGCCGTTTACGCTCGAAGTCGAGCTGGGAGACCATTCGAAGTACAAACTCGCAGGCTTCCATACGATTCACGAGGAAAAACTAAACGCGCTGGACGGTGAGGCGCTGGCAAGCCTTCATGCTCAAGGATATCTTGAGCACATTTACATGGCGTTGGCATCCATCGCTAATTTTTCGGCGCTGATCGAGAAAAAAAACGCAACACTGTAAGCAAGGCACTGGAGCGGTCATAACATGCCGAGCATCAAGCAACATGTCAGGGAAATAACCGGCCATCAACGCGGGCATCTCCACGACGAAGTTTTGCGGTCGGAGCAGCCGCTGCTGCTCAAAGGGTATGTGGATGACTGGCCGATGGTGCTTGCTGCGAAGCAGTCGTCCGAGGCCGCGGACGCCTATTTGCGCCAGTTCTATAACGGCACCCCGGTTGCTGTCTCAGTCGGTCCTGCCGAAATCGATGGTCGATTTTTTTATACCGAAGATCTTTCGGATTTTAATTTCAGAATTGCACGCACCCAACTCGATGACATTCTTGATGCGCTCCGGCAACATCGCGATGATGAAAACCCACCGGTGCACTACGTTGGTTCCACGTCGGTCGAGCAGATATTGCCGGGATTCCGCGAGCACAACGACGTAGATTGCGGTGATATTGATCCGCTGGTTAGCATTTGGCTGGGCAATCAAACCTGTATCGCGGCGCACTACGATGTGCCGGATAACCTGGCCTGCGTCGTAGCTGGGCGACGTCGATTTACGTTGTTCCCGCCCGAGCAGCTAGAAAATCTTTACGTCGGCCCACTTGATTATGCGCCCGCAAACCAACCGATCAGCATGGTTGATCTGCGAGAGCCCGACTTCGAAAAGCATCCGAAATTTCGTACGGCTTTGCAGCACGCACAGGTTGCCGAAATGGAACCCGGCGACGCGTTGTTTATTCCGAGCATGTGGTGGCATCACGTCGAGGGACTGGATAATTTAAATGTGCTGGTCAATTACTGGTGGTCCAATACGCCGGCCTGGGCGGGTAACCCGATGGACGTGCTGAATCATGCGTTACTCAGCATTCGCGATTTACCGGATGCGCAGCGCAAGGCCTGGCAGAACATTTTTAGGCATTATGTTTTCGAGCCGGATGAAGAGCTCACAGCGCATATCCCTGAAGGCAAACGCGGTGTGCTGGCGCGAATTAATGAAATCACTGCAAGACGACTGCGGGCGCTGCTGCTGAAGCGGCTAAACCGGTAGCGGCTCATTCGATGTGAGGGTTTGTTTTGAATAGCGACAACATCAGAAAGGTAGTGATAGTCGGCGGCGGAACGTCGGGCTGGATGGCCGCCGCTGCGCTGGGCAAGCTACTAGGCAAGAATCTTGATATCTCTCTTGTCGAGTCCGACCAGATTGGCACAGTCGGCGTCGGCGAAGCGACGATTCCGCTGCTCAGCGGGTTTCATCAGCTGCTGGGTATCAAAGAACAGGATTTCATGCGTGCAACCCAGGCGACCTTCAAACTCGGCATACAGTTTGAGAACTGGGGCGCCAACGGCGACAAGTACATCCATGGCTTCGGTGTTATCGGTCAGGACTGTTGGGCATGCAGCTTTCATCATTTCTGGGCCAAGTCCCGTCAGCAGGGTAACGAGGCGACACTCGTCGAGTATTCGCTTCACAAGCACGCAGCCAAGGCGGGCAAATTCAAACTCGACCTGGAGCGCGGACTGGCTTATGCGTATCACATGGACGCGACACGCTACGCGAAATTCCTGCGCCAGTTCAGTGAACAGTATGGCGTCAAACGCATTGAAGGCAAGATCGTCGATGTCGCGACGGACGCCGAAAACGGTGCAATCGACTCAGTGACGCTCGAGTCAGGCCAGACCATCGCGGGTGATCTCTACATCGACTGCAGCGGTTTTCGTGCGCTGCTTATCGAAGGCGCGCTTAAAACCGGCTACGAAGACTGGACGCACTGGTTACCTTGTGATCGCGCGTATGCGGTGCAAACTAAGTCCGTTGGCCCACCGATTCCCTACACGCGATCGATTGCCCGAGAAGCTGGCTGGCAATGGCGGATTCCGCTGCAGCATCGCGTCGGTAACGGTCTCGTCTACAGCAGTCAGTACTTGTCCGACGAGGGGGCGAAACGGACGTTGCTGGAAAACGTCGAGGGCGAGACAATCACAGAGCCTCGACTTATCCGCTTCAGGACTGGTCGACGACTCAAGCAATGGAATAAAAACTGCGTGTCTTTGGGGCTTTCGAGCGGCTTTCTTGAACCGCTCGAGTCAACGAGTATTCACCTGGTGCAGTCAGGCATCATTCGCCTGATGCAGCTGTTCCCGACCACGGGGATCGATCCGATCGAGGTTGATGAGTACAACACGCAGTCGAGGCTTGAGTTCGAGTACATTCGCGATTTCATTATCATGCACTACCATGTGACCGAACGGGACGACAGTCCGTTCTGGAACTACTGTCGCACCATGGACGTTCCCGAATCATTGTCTCGCCGTCTGAAGCTGTTCGAAGGAAACGGCAGAATATTCCGCGAGAGCTTTGAGCTGTTTTTCGACGGTTCGTGGTCACAGGTTATGACGGGCCAGCGGTTTATCCCCAAGGGCTACCATCCCATCGTCGACCTGATGTCAGCGGACGAGCTCAGGAATTTTCTGAACAACATCGCGGCGACGAATGTGAAGACAGTCTCAACGTATCCCAACCATCAGGAATTCATCGACGGCTACTGCAAAGCAGCAAGCCCCGACAAAATCATTCAGGAGTAGACTTTTGACGAACAAGAAATTGCGGCTTGCCGCTATCGCATTATCCTGCGTTGGGAGCGGCGGTTGTGAGACGGACCAGAGTGCGCCTCCCGAGGTCATCGAGACGGCCAAGACCGATCTTATCTGGGCCGTCAACGTTGGCGGACCAGCCTACCTCGGCATCGATGGCACGCAATATGAAGCCGAGTCGTCAATTTCTGGCGGCACCCTCGGGCAGATGGATGTCGTCAAGGGGTCGCAGGATCCTGCTCTGTACCAGACCTATCGCGAAGGCGATATTAAGGTCGTGCGACCGCTCGCGAACGGTGTCTATGACATTAGCTTGCACTTCGCGGAGCCTGAGGACGTGGAGGGTGGTGAACGAGTGTTCGATGCCTTCATTGGCGATGAACGCGTTATCGAAAAACTGGATGTCATGGCGTCGAGAGACGGCAAGGTGGATTCTGCATTGACGGTTACGGTGCCTGACGTCCAGATAACTGAAGAAACTCTGGATATCCGTTTCGTTGCTAGCGTGGGTCTACCGATGCTGAACGCCATTGTCGTCCGCAACAAGAACCGGCCGGCCGCTGAGTGGCGGCTGAGCTGGAGCGATGAGTTCGATCAGCCACTTCTGGATCCGGAAAAATGGAGCATTGATATCTGGCCGGCACGCAAGGTTAATGATGAAGATCAGGCCTACACACCGCGCGAGAAGAACATACGGATCGAAAACGGCAACCTGGTCATCGAGGCGCATAAGGAAGACTACGAGGGTGCCAGTTATTCCTCCGGTCGCGTGCATGCGAGCGGCAAGGGCGATTTCATGTATGGCCGCGTCGAAGTTCGTGCGAAGCTGCCACGCGGAATGGGTACCTGGCCTGCGATCTGGATGTTACCCAGCGATCCTTTTCGATACGCGACCACTTGTGAAGCGGGAGCCGACTGGCAGGGCAGTAGCGACTGCAACGCCTGGCCCAACTCGGGCGAGATCGACATCATGGAGCACGTTGGTTACCAGATGGGCCATGTCCATGGCACGGTGCACAACGAGGCGTATTACTGGGCGAAATGGGAGCAGCGTAAGGGCCGCATTTTGATCGATGATCTGGACCAGAACTTTCATGTCTACGCCCTGGAATGGACGCCTGAACGGATCGACATTTTTGTCGATGATTCGCACTACTTCAGTTACATGAATGAAAACACGGGTTGGGACGTGTGGCCTTACGACCAGCCGTTCCACGTCATCCTGAATATTGCGGTCGGCGGTATGTGGGGTCGTTCAGGTGGTGGAATTGATGATGATATCTTTCCGCAGCGAATGGAGATTGATTACGTGCGTGTATACGAACAAGTGGAGTAAGCTACCGAACGGCTTACATTGAAGCGTCGAAGGAATAATCGATTGATAAAGACTGTCAGACTTCTTTTACTCCTATCTGTCCTGTCGCTTGCCGGCTGCGTCGTAACAACTCACGACATGGGGATAGACCTGCACGCGACTCCCCAAAAAACCAAGAAACTGGTTATCGCCCATCGTGGCGCGAGTGGCTATTTGCCAGAACACACGCTCGCGGCCAAGGCGATGGCCTACGCGCAAGGCGCAGACTACATCGAACAAGATCTCGTATTGTCCAAGGACGATCAGCTGGTTGTTTTGCACGATCGCCATCTTGATACCGTGACCAACGTGGCAACGGTTTTTCCGGGGAGGTATCGCGACGATGGCAGGTTTTACGTCATCGACTTTACGCTCGACGAAATTCGACAGCTCGCTGTGACGGAACGGTTTGAGTCCAAGGACGGCGTAACTGCGGCCGTGTTCGAAAATCGCTTTCCATTGGGCAAGTCCTCTTTTCGCGTTCATACATTCGCCGAAGAAATTGAACTGATTCAAGGCCTTAACGTGTCCACCGGGCAGTCGGTCGGAATTTACCCGGAGATTAAGAGCCCACAATTTCATCGCGATGAGGGCAAGGACATTGCGTCAGTCGCTTTGAGTGTTTTGCTTCACTATGGTTACGACGACAAATCGGACGCGATCTTTTTTCAGTGTTTTGATGCGGACGAACTGCGACGCGTTCACGATGAATTGATGCCGCGGATGAACATGGCGCTGAAGCTCGTTCAGTTGATGGGTACTGAAGAGCAGTATCACTGGATGTTAAGCGCGAACGGGATGCAGGAAGTGGCGACCTACGCGGACGGAATCGGACCCTCGGCACTCTTGTTGATTTCTCCTGAATCGACTGCGTCGAAGTTCATGGGGACCCAGCTGGTCGAGTTTGCCCATAAGGCCGATATGCAGGTGCATCCATACACGTTTCGGCGCGAGCGAGACCAAATGCCGCCTTTCGCCAAAGACTACGAGGACTTCTTGCGCATCTTCTTCGAACAGGTCGGCGTCGATGGGGTGTTTACTGACTTCCCGGACCTCACAGTCGATTACCTTGAGTCCCGACATTGATCGGATTTCTCAAGCCGGCGGCGCATCGCGAGACCTTGCCCAAGGAGAACGTTGACGGCGCGTACCGTCGCCTCAGACTGCAGGTCTTCATCGGAATATTCCTGGGCTACGCGGGCTACTATCTTGTAAGAAAAAATTTCACGCTTGCGATGCCCTATTTGATCGAGCAGGGCTATTCGAAAGCGGATTTGGGATTGGCACTCTCCGGCGTTTCGATCGCTTACGGCCTGTCCAAATTTATCATGGGTAATGTTTCGGATCGCAGCAATGCACGCGCGTTCATGACCTTGGGTCTGTCGTGTTCCGCACTCACGATGATCTTCATGGGCACAATGCCGATCGCGACCAGTTCGGTCACGATCATGTTCGTCCTGCTGTTGATGAACGGCTGGTTTCAGGGCATGGGGTGGCCGCCCTGTGGTCGGGTCATGGTGCACTGGTTCTCGACCAACGAGCGCGGCACGAAAATGGCTATCTGGAACGTCGCGCACAATATCGGTGGCGGTATGGTCGGGCCGATCGCGATTCTCGCCATGGCGATGTTCGCGGACTGGCACGCGATATTGTATGTGCACGGATTCTTCGCGTTGGCGATCGCGTTGCTGATTTTCATACTCGTGCGCGATACACCGCAATCCGAAGGACTGCCAACGATAGAGCGTTTTCGGGACAACTATCCAATAACCCATGATTACAGCGCGGCCGAGGAGAAAGAACTTTCTGCGAAGGCGATTTTTCTTGAACACGTTCTCAACAACAGATTTCTTTGGACCATTGCGATAGCGAATGCCTTCGTCTATTTCGTGCGTTACGGCGTATTGGATTGGGCGCCGACCTATCTCAACGAGGTAAAGCACTTTTCGTTCGAGCAATCGGGCTGGGCTTATGCGTTCTATGAATTCGCCGGAATCCCCGGCACGCTGATCTGCGGCTGGCTCTCGGATAAGGTGTTCAATGGTCGACGTGCGCCGGTGTCGATTGGCTATATGCTTCTAACGTCGATATGCGTTTTGGTCTATTGGAAAAACCCGGCCGGCAATCCGAATCTTGATATCGCCATGCTAATCGGTATCGGCTTCTTTATTTACGGACCGATCATGCTCATCGGGGTCCAGGCTCTGGACCTGGTGCCCAAGAAAGCCGCGGGAACGGCCGCCGGTTTTACGGGTCTATTTGGGTATGTTGGCGGTGCGGTAAGCGCTAACATCGTTATTGGCTACGTTGTTGATTCTGCTGGCTGGGACGCGGCGTTTACGCTGATAGCAGGAGCCTGTGTCGTTGCGGCGATACTCATCGCTTTCACGTTCAGAGCTGAACATCGGGCTTCGCGAAAATTGCTACAATCCTGAGCCGCGTATCGTTCTCGACAGAGGGCACAGACATGAAAAGACATCATCGGGATCGACACACCGTCGATGGCAGGTTGCCAGCCTTGCTGCTAATGAGCGTGCTCGTGTCGCTGTCCGTGTCCGCGCAGGATTCGGGACCGCAGATAGCATCACTCGTTCGAGATTCCAATGAGCTCATGTCCGAGGAGTACCGCGCTTCAGTTTCGAAGATAGTCGTGTTACCAGGCTTGAGTCCCGTTGACGGGACGGTGACGGGGAGCTATGGAAAGGAAACGCTCGGTTTGCTCGATGGCATCGACAAAGGACTGGGTCTTGGAACTTTTTCGAAAGAAGTTGGTGGTATCCCACTCAGCGTTCCCATACCGCTCCTGGGAACAATAGGTGCGATATTCGGCGGCGTCTCCGGGGCGTCGAAGCGAGCTGTACAGGACTTTCGTGACGCCTTAACCGCGGAGTTGGCCAAGTCGGCCGACACTCAACTGTCGAACGACGCGCTCGCGACAGATGTTTTCTGGCGACTCCATGAGGTTCCGGGCCTTAGCGCGAAAGTACTCATCACGGCGGCTCAGATTTCTGCGGATACTGACGCTATCCTGTATGTCAGTTTTTCGGATTCGACGATCGACGTGCAGGAAGCCGACGCCGTCATGAAAATGTCCGCAACTGCGGCCCTGCTACGTTTGTCGGACGGCATACACCTGTATGAAAACCAGATTCACTATCAGGACAGGGATACCTTGCAGAACTGGACGAAGAACGACGCTGCGGCGTGGCATGATTTCGCAAACTTCGCGCGACACTATTTGGGTCGTGAGATCTCCGCAGAAATATTCGAGCGGGTGTTTGTGAAACACGACCTTCATCCTGTGGAATCGAACAATGTGACCCGCGCGAAGAAAAAGAGCATTTGGTTTGGTACCAGCAAATCGACAACGCCCACGCTCGGATGGGAGCACACGATTGACGTCGATGACGCAGAAGCACCGTGGGCGAAGACCATCGGTGCAAGCGATATCGCGTATGAAATCGAAATTTACGATTCGCATCAGCTTGTGTACGCCGCAAAGCGGATTCCTGAAACCCGTTTCGGTGTTGATCTGGAGCTTGAACCCTGTACGACCTACTACTGGTCCGTAAGGCCGTCCTACAAAATCAATGGCGATACGCGATTCGGTGAGTGGATGCGATCCAATCCGGATTCTGCGAATGGGAATGACGGCAGTGCCGCATCCGTCGCGACGGCCTACATACATGATTTTGCAAAACTCGAAATTGCCTGTGGTCGCCGATAATGTCTCAATATAAAAGAAACCTGATTGCCCTTGCCTCTCTGCTACTGATGTCGTTGTCAGCGAACGCTGACTACGACGATTTTCTCCAACTTTTTGATGACTGGAGAGATTTTGAATCGCCCCCCTCATTGAATGGCGCGCCAGATTACACAAGCGCTGGTTTTTCGAAGCGGCAGAACGGCTATCAAGCGTTGCGAGCGCGCCTGGATGCATTCGACATCGACGAGTGGGCCGTACCGCAACAAGTGGACTGGCATTTGGTACGTGCCGAAATGAACGGCTACGATTTTAATCGCCGCATTCTGATGCCCTGGGCGAGAGATCCCGCCTTTTACAATACGATCTGGATGGACCGCAGCGATGTTCCTGCGCACGAAGGTCCAACACATCACGCGGTGCTGGAAGTCTGGAGCTATGACTTCCCGTTGTCGGCCGATGAAAGACAACGATTGCTCGACGAACTCAGTGTTATCCCGCCTCTGTTTGCACAGGCGCAGCAAAACCTGACAGGCAATGCGCGAGATCTTTGGGTAACCGGTATTCGTGATATTCGAAGCGATATGGGCGACCTCGATTCTTTGACAGAACAACTGGCAGATTCGATTGATGACGAGATGGACGCCGCAATCAGCGCAGCTCGGGCGGCAACGACCGAACTCGTCAATTGGCTGGAGGAGCAGGCGCCGTCCAAGACGGGCCCGTCGGGCATCGGCAAGGATAATTACACCTGGTATCAGCAGAACGTGCACTTGGTGCCGCTGACCTGGGAAGATGAGGTGCGCCTGCTTGAGCGCGAGCTTGATCGTGCCTGGTCATCGCTGAAACTCGAGGAGCAGCGCAACAAGGATCTGCCGCCCGCACAGGCCGCCCGCACGCCCGAAGAATACGATGCACTGGCGAACGATGCGGTGGATCGCATCATGCGTTTCCTGAAAGAAAAAGAAATCGTAACGGTGGCGGATTACATGAGACCGGCGCTGGAAGCGCACAAGGGAGCTTTCGTTGCAGCGGAGAAACGTCACTTCTTCTGGATTACAGCCCATTACGATCCCGCGCCCTTATTCACTCACTTCTGGCACTGGTTCGAACTCGCCCGCATGGACACCGAACCGCATGCCAGTCCGGTGCGACAAGGCGCGCTGCTATACAACATTTTCGATAGTCGCAACGAAGGGACTGCAACCGGCGTCGAGGAGATGTTCATGCATGCAGGACTCTATGACGATCGCCCGAGGTCGCGTGAGCTGGTCTGGATTCTCCTGGCACAGCGCGCCGCCCGTGGGCTTGGTTCACTCTATGCGCATGCCAATGAGATGACGATGGAAGAGGCGGGTGGTGTGCACATGAGCGGAACGCCGCGCGGCTGGATGAGAACTGAAAAAGAGCTTCTCATTTTCGAACAACATCTTTATCTTCGCCAGCCCGGCTACGGTAGTAGCTACGTAACGGGCAAGTATCTTCTCGAGCAGACGCTGGCCGACTACGCGAAGCGGGTCGAGGAGCAGGGTGGTGATTTTCAATTGAAGGACTTCTTCGATCGGCTGAATGCGATCGACAGCATTCCGATATCGCTCGCGCGCTGGGAGATGACCGGGCACTTAGCCGAGTCTCATTAGGAGAACGATCGTCGAGCGCCTGCCTTATCACTTGTGCCAGTTCTTTCGGCATCACACGACGACCGGAACGTCTCTCGCGCTTATTACTGTGCTGAATACTGAGGGTTCAACCTACAGCAAGGTTGGTAGTCAGATGCTGGTAGAAGAAAGCGGTGATTTTCAGGGGATGCTGTCCGGCGGCTGTCTTGAAGGCGACCTGGCGCTGCGCTCGAAGAGCGTCATTGCCAGCGGTGTTGCAGAAAGAGTCACCTATGATCTTCGGGCCGACGACGAAGTCTTCGGCCTGGGTGTCGGCTGCGAAGGAGCGTTGCATATTCTCATCCAGCCTTTGCAGGCGGAAACCGGGTATGAGCCATTCAGTAGTCTCGTCAAAACACTTGAAGATGCTCCGTATGCAGACCTGGTTCTGGCCGATGCGGAACGCGAGCACGGGGTCGCGCGAATTTTGGCGCCTCTAAGAGTTCTGTTATTGGGTGCGGGTCAGGATGCGGATCCGTTGATCAAGTTCGGCGTTGCGCTGGGCTGGAACGTCATCGTATCCGACCATCGACCTGCCGCCATTGAGCGACTGGGTTCAAACACCGGTGCTTCGCTCAATTGCGTGCCCGTTGATGAGATCCGGTCGTTCTTCGATCTCGACAAGTTTGATGCAGCCATCGCAATGAGTCACAACCTGACAGCCGACAGGGAGTACCTGAAGTCTCTCGCAGATTCAGCGGTGGGATTCATCGGCCTTCTGGGGCCACCGCATCGCCGAGACCGACTGCTCAACGAGATCGGCGCACACGCGGGCAAACTCGGTGATCGCTTGCGAGGCCCCGTCGGCCGTCAAATCGGGGGGCGCGGCCCGGCGGCAATAGCGCTGGAGATCGCGGCGGAATTGCAGGAGCACTTTTCCCGGTAATCAGTCTTGTTCGAGCTCGCGAAGGGAGTCCGGCGTATCGACGTCAACGCCGGCGGCAGGAATGTTCACCGATCTGACGACGAAATCACCATTGGTCAGGACGCTTTTCGCTCCCTGGTCTCCTGTCAGTCGGGACAGCGCGTCAAAGGCGCCGGACGGAAATAAGATCGGCGGGCCGGACGTTTCGTCAAAGCAGGATACGACGATTTCGTTTTCGGCGCCCGACCATTGATCGATAAGCATCTTGAGGTGTCGCTCAGTGATGAGCGGTTGATCAGCGAGCAGAATCAAGATGGCATCAGCGCGGGCCCGACAACTGCGAACGCCTGCGGCGATACTGGTGCCCAAGCCGGAGCGGTAATCACTGTTGATGATGATCCGGTCCGCCAACTCACCGGATGCCGCCAATACGGCCTCTTGATCATGTCCGATAACCAGATTAACCCGGTCGGGGCAGGTGCCATTGGCAGCGATCAGAGCATGCTGCAGCAGCGGTTTGCCGCGAAGAGTCTGTACCAGTTTTGTGGCACCAAATCGGCTGGACGTACCAGCCGCGAGGACGCAGACGTGAATGACGGGTTCTGATGACGAATAATCCATACCGTGGGAAAGTCTGGACCATTCCCATAGGTGATGTCCACACAGAAGGTTTCGAACTAGTCGCCTGACCTGCTACGCGAAATGCGGGTAGACAGGCTGATACATGTGGCTGTGAATGTCAGCCATCAGGTCATCGGGCTCCTCTTTGTCCGTCAAGCCATTCCTGTACGCTATCCGAGCGACGTCGCAGGCGATCGTAGATGATACCTGTCGAATCAGGGACAGCGACGGGTAAACTCGGCCACGTGCAATATCGGAATCGGTGACCTGGTTCGCAAGCGATCGCGCAGCGGCCAGAAACATCTCATCGGTTACCGTTCGCGCCTGACTTGCGATGATACCCAGGCCGACCCCAGGAAATATGTAGGCATTGTTACCTTGTCCGGGTACGAAAGTCTGCGGCCCGAAGTTGACTGGGGCGAAGGGGCTGCCGCTGGCAAAAATAGCGCGCCCGTCGCTCCAGGTGTACGCGTCTTTAGCAGTGCACTCGGCTTTGGACGTAGGGTTCGACAACGCAAATATGACGGGGCGATCGTTGTTCTTGGCCATTGCCTCGACAATGTCTTTGGTAAAGGTACTGGGTTGCCCGGACAGTCCGAGTATCGCCGTTGGTTTCAATGCGCGAACGGCCTCGAGAAAATTATCGCACTCAGGATAATCGTGAGCATAGGGTAGTTTGTGCTCAGCGAGGTTGCGGCGGCTTTTTACGACCAGACCCTTGCTGTCCTTAAACCAGCATCGCTCGCGTGCTTGCTCGGGTGACAGTCCTTCCTCGACCAGTGCGGCGACAAAAACATCGGCTATGCCGATGCCAGCCTCTCCCGCACCGAGGAACAACAGCTTCTGATCCGACAGATCGCCGCCCGTAATTCGAAGTGAGGCGAGCAAGCCAGCAACCGCTACGGCGCCTGTTCCTTGAATATCGTCATTGAACAGACAGGCTCGATCACGATATTGTTTGAGAAAGCGAAATGCGTTGGTATTACCGAAGTCTTCAAGTTGTATCAACACGCCCGGAAATACCTCACCGGCCGCCGTGATGAACTCTTCGACAAGCTCATCGTAGGCTTGTCCGCGCTCCCGTCGCCGTTCAAGGCCATTGTAGAGCGGATCATTTAACAGACGCTCGTTGTTAGTCCCGACGTCCAGCATGACGGGTATGCACTGTGTGGGATGGACGCCGGCACAGGCGGTGTAGAGCGAGAGTTTACCAATCGGGATTCCCATGCCATCGGCACCCAGATCACCAAGGCCCAGGATGCGCTCGCCGTCTGTAACGACGATGATCCGTGCGTCCTTGTGCGGCCAGTTCTTGAGGATATCCCGAACACGGCCTTTGTCATTCAGGGAGACGTAGAACCCACGTGGTTTGCGGTAAATGTGCTGGAACTCCTCGCAGGCCTTGCCGACCGTCGGCGTATAGAGAATCGGCATCATCTCTTCGATGTTGTCCATGACGACACGATAAAAGAGGTTCTCGTTGCGGTCCTGAAGAGCAATCAGATACAGATAGCGTTCGAGGTCAGTGGATTTCGCCCGGACATTTCCCAGAACGCGAAGCTCCTGCTCCGCCATGCTGTGAACCCTGGCGGGAAGAAGGCCGCGCAGATTCAGTGCATCGCGCTCTGCCTCTGTGAATGCGGTGCCCTTGTTGCGAATGGGGTCATGGAGGATTTTGACGCCTAGATGAAGGCCTGGTGGGGGTTTCTGGCTCACGACTTTAGTCCTTTAATCGTGGTGTTCCGGACCACTAAAGTACGTCCGATTTCGTCGCAATTACATGTCGGATATCACCTAGTCACGTAGTCCTTACTAGCGTAATGTTCGGCCTATGAAAATTGGATTTATCTACTCGACCGTCGACGGACATACCATCGAGATTTGCGAGCGACTGGCTCAAAGAGTCGAAGAAGGCGGGCACAGCCCGACGCTCCTGGAACTGGCGCCCGATTCCGCTATCGACCTGAGCGCCTTTGATCGCTTGGTCGTTGGAGCGAGTATTCGCTACGGCAAGCATCGACCGGAAGTCGCCCGATTCATCAATGAAAATGCGGCGCTGCTCGAAGCTCGGCATAGCGCCTTCTTTTCGGTCAACGTGGTGGCGCGAAAGCCGAATAAGAAGGATCCGGACACCAATCCCTACGTTAGAAAATTCCTCAAGACTATTGTCTGGAAACCGGCAATCATTGGCATCTTCGGCGGCAAGATTCATTACGCCAAATACCGCTTCTGGGACCGAACCATGATCCGCTTCATTATGTGGATGACCAAGGGGCCGACGGCCCTTGATTCCAATGTCGATTTTACCGACTGGGACGAAGTCGACGCCTTTGGCCGCGCCATTGGCGGTCTGTCTGAGACGAGCCAATAAAACAACCAATTTGGTCTCTGGTGCATCTAAGTTACTGAAACCTCGCTCCGATACGCGAACACGAAGTCGTGTAGTCTATTTAAACTCGCTGCCTGATTAGACCGTATGTCCATATTTAAAGAACTCCAGCGTCGAAACGTCCTGCGCGTAGCGGCCGCGTACCTCGTGGTGGGCTGGCTGCTAACAGAGGTTTTGACGACAATTCTGCCGACTCTGGGTGCGCCCGATTGGGCTGCACGGGCGGTCATTCTGAGTTTTGCCTTCGGGTTCATTCCTGCGGTTGGTTTGTCGTGGGTTTACGAACTGACGCCGGATGGAATCAAGAAAGAGACGGAAGTGAGTCGAGATGACGCGCGTGAGACTGTTTCTGCCGGGAAACTCGATTATCTGGCGATCGTGGGCGTGATTCTTGCGATCGTATTGGTCGCATTTTTTACGGCTAACCGGTCGCCGAGCACGTCCGAATCAACGGTGGCAGCGGTCAGCATGGAGTCTGTCGCGGTGCTGCCCTTTGTCAATATGTCGAGGGACGAAGATAACGACTATTTCTCCGACGGACTGACTGAGACGCTGCTGCACATGCTGGCACAGATTCCGGATCTGAAAGTGGCGGCACGCACTTCGAGTTTCGCTTTCAAAGGCAAGAACATGGATATCCGCGAGATCGCGGACGCGCTGCAGGTTGCTCACGTTCTCGAGGGCAGTGTGCAGCAGGCAGGTAGTCGAGTACGCATTACCGCGCAGCTGATTCGTGCATCGGACGGTTATCATGTTTGGTCCGAGAACTTTGACCGCGACAGCGACGATATTTTCGGTATTCAGGACGAAATTGCAATGAAGGTCGGTTCCGCGCTATCGGCATCGCTGCTCGGCAACGATGACGACACACTGCTTGCCGGTGTCGGAACCGACGACCCGGATGCTTACGACCTCTACCTTCAAGCACTGAAACAGCGAGCGACTTTTTCCTATGGTGGCCTCGAAGCAGCTGAGGAATTGCTGAAAGGCGCGTTGACGATCGATCCCGGTTTTCTGGACGCCAAGACGGAACTGGCAGGAAATTATCTGCAGCAATTGGAAACCGGCTTGATGAATCAGGATGACGCCTTTGCTTCGGCGCTCGCGATGACCGATCAGGTCCTGGAGGCGAGTCCGGACGACGTTGGTGCGCGAGCGATTCAGATTTATGTCCGCACTGCGCAGACAATGGCCGAGGGTGGCTCAGAATCTGTGGCGGGCGCGGTCGACCAGCTCCAGGCCCTTGTCACATTGAGTCCGCGTGAATATCAGGCACGACTGCTTCTAAGTAAAATGCTTAAGGGAACGCAGCGAACAGAAGAAGCACTGGCTTTGCAGAAGGAGGCGTTGGAACTTGATCCGTACAACGCGCGCATATTGTTCGAGATTGGCACGATTTACCTGGATCTGGATCAGATGGACGAAGCTCGAGCGGCATTGCAGGCCTCGCTCGATATCGAGCCGCGTCAGCCGAACGCGTATTTGAACCTTGGAAGGATCGCGCTGAAATCCGGTGACGGCGTCGATTACCTGCAGCAAAGCCTCAGGGCAATGGAAGTCGACTCTCAGGACCACGAGATCCCGGGTTTCATCGCCGATTTTTTGTACCAGCTTGGCCTGGTCGAAGAAGCCGACGATTTTCGCGATCGCGTGCTCGCGATCGCTCCCACCAGCACAATCGCCTACCGGATTGACTTGCTACGCGCTATTAGCACTGAGGATGAGGTAGCCGGCGTTGAAGCCGCGCGCAGAGCGATCGAAGATGGTATCGAGGATCGACGATTTGCCTACGGCGGGGCCGTGCAGTACTTGCTGAGGACAGCTGCCCGCAATGGCACGGTCGAGGTGGAGAGCGCTTACCTTGAACAACATGCACCGGGTATTCTCGACGTCGACGCGCCTGCGATTCCGGCCAAGTATATGACGGCGCAACGTGTTGCTTTCGATGCATGGTACAAAACCCTGCCGCATGATGAGTTGCTGCGCCGGATTGCGAGAATTCAGGAAATCGCAGGATCGTATGGAATTGACCTTCTTCAAAACGCCGGTGCGCGAGTGACTGTCATGGCGATGAAGGGCAATACCGAGGATGCTATCGACCTGGTGTTATCGGACGTTTTTGTCCGGCCGGTGCTGATGGATCAGGGCTGGCGAGAACGATATTCTCAAGCTCAGTACGCTGAGCTGGTGGCCGACCCGCGAATTCAGGCCGCGTTACAGGCGTGGGAGGTTGAAGAAGAAGAGATCCGTGAAAGCGTAAGAAACTATCTTCTGGACCTGAGTTCAGCGTCATAACTAGCCCTAACTGAGAATTCGACA
>CAZMRZ010000012.1:31234-46697 GCA_964568835.1 uncultured Woeseiaceae bacterium
CTATCTTCTGGACCTGAGTTCAGCGTCATAACTAGCCCTAACTGAGAATTCGACATGAGAGAAGTCGCTTGATGCGTGCCCTTGTCTGTAAAGAATACGGGCCGCCGGAGTCGCTGGTCATCGAAGAGCAGGATGATCCGGTCGCTGGGCCGAATCAGATCCTGATCGACGTTAAAGCGGCCGGCATCAATTTTCCGGACGTGCTTTCCATCGCCGGGAAGTACCAGGTGAAAACACCGACGCCGTTCGTGCCAGGGAACGAAGCCGCTGGCACTGTCATCGGCGTCGGGGAGGGCGTCACTCGGTACTCACCCGGGGACAGCGTCATCATCAACTCGACGGGCGGTGCGTTTGCCGAGAAGTGTGTCGCGGATCAGCACATGGCCATGCCGCTTCCCGATGGTCTGGACTTCGAGCAAGGTGCGGGTTTCACGGTGACTTACGGAACCAGCTACCACGCGTTGCGCCAAAGCGCAGATCTGCAAAAAGGCGAAACTGTTCTGGTACTGGGTGCGGCTGGCGGTGTCGGCATTACGGCGGTCGAAATCGCGAAAGCCATGGGCGCGCGCGTTATCGCGGCGGCCAGCACGGATGAGAAGCTTGAGTTCGCAAAAGAAGCAGGTGCCGACGAGCTGATCAATTATTCTACGCAGCCGCTGAAAGATACCGTTAAAGAATTGACCGATGGCAAAGGTGCCGATGTCGTCTACGACCCCGTAGGTGGTGAGTTGGCGGATCAGGCGTTTCGTGCGACCGCATGGCACGGTCGTTACCTGGTGATCGGTTTCGCCAGCGGCGATATTCCGAGTTTTCAGGCCAACATTGCGTTGCTGAAAGAGGCCAGCATTATCGGCGTCTGGTGGGGAACATGGACCGCGAAGAATCCTGAACTTCACGTTCAAAACATGCGCGAGCTCGCCGCTCTTATCAAAGCAGGAACGTTGACTCCCCGAGTGACGGAGTCGTATCGATTGGACGATTTCTTGCAGGCCTTCGAGGCGATAACGGCCCGGCGAGCGCGTGGGAAAGTCATTCTGCGGATGTTGCAGTAAATAATCACTTGTAAAATAAAAGTGATGGAGGGGTAGCTATGTTTCGATTACACGGGTTCAAAACCCAAAATACACTGAAGACTTTGTACGTGCTCGAGGAAGTAGTTGGCGACTTCGAGTTTCGGTTTGTGAATCTTGGGAAAGGCGAACAGCGGACTGAAGAATTCTTGAAGATGGCGCCGATCGGAAAAGTACCCGTTCTTGAGCACGACGGTGACTCGCTTTTTGAGTCCGGCGCTATCTGTCGCTACGCCGCGAACGTTTCCCATTCGCCGCTGTATCCGGAGAATGCCATGCAGCGTGCGAAGGTGGATCAATGGATGGACTTTTTCAGCTGCCACCTCGGCCGCTGGTTTACGGTCCTGTATTACGAGACAGTGATCAAATCGCAATTCAATCTCGGCGATCCGGATGAAGCCGCAATTGAGGAAGCCATCAAATACGCCAATATTCAGTTGAAGATTGTCGATTTGCTGTTGGAGAAGTCGGACTGGCTGGCGAACGATGCGCTGTCTGTCGCCGACCTGTTCGCGTTCGCATACATCGAGCAGTACAAGGATGTCGATTTTGCGATGGATGCTTACCCGAATGTTATGGCGTGGTTTGAACGTCTTGATGCTCGCGAAAGTGTCGCCAGGGCACGTGCACGCCTGGCATAAGACGAGAGCTAAATAACCCGGTAGTATTGGGAGACCGACGCTCAGGACCGCCCGATGACAACAATAAAAGACGGGATCGTCGCGAAAGCGGCAAAAGCGCTTTCCGAAGTCGAATCGAACGAACTCAAGGCGACGCTGGTCGCGACGCTATTTGTTTTCATACTGATGGCCTCGTACTACATCCTGCGTCCAGTGCGTGACGCTATGGCCAGCGACTGGACCGACTCGGAAGTCAGTTTTCTCTGGAACATAAATTTCTTCGTTAGCGCAGGCATCGTTTCTTTATACGGATTAGCCGTTTCCCGACTTCGGCTGCGAAACGTTGTTCCGGCGGTGTACGGCTTTTTCGCCATAACATTCGTCGCATTCTATTTCAGTATTTCATTGGTCAGCGATCGAGTGATCGTGGACAAGCTGTTCTATCTCTGGGTGAGCGTATTTGCATTATTCAACGTGTCCGTGTTCTGGACATTCATGGCCGACACGTTCAATCCGGGCCAGGCTAAACGGCTGTTTGGAATCATCGGAGCAGGGGCCAGCGCAGGCGCATTGTTCGGTCCCGCGATTCCGGCGCTTTTTGCCGGCGTCCTCGGGACAGATACGCTAATGCTCATTGCGTCGGTGAGTTTGATGATCGTTATTCCGCTCGTATTTTACCTATATCACCTCAAGGCATCCGAACTTGGGAATGCGGACCTGGCAGCGGACACATCGAAAGCCGTCATCGGCGGCAACTGGTGGCAAGGCTTTCAGTCATTCTTCACGAATCCGTATCTGCTGGGTATCGGCGCGTTCATCTTGCTCTATGTGTTCATCGGTTCCTTTGTGTATTTCGAACAGAAAAACCTGCTCGCGGAATTCACCCGCGCCGAACGCACGCAGATTCTGGGTAGCGTTGATTGGCTCGTAAACCTGGTCACATTCGGAATGGCATTCTTCCTGACGGGCAGAATCGTAAGTAAGGTTGGAATGCCTACGGCACTCGCGTTAATGCCCTTCCTGGTCGGCGCCGGATTATTGATTCTGGCTTTCGCGCCCGCGTTAACGGTTCTTTTGGCGCTGCAGGTATTCCGTCGCGGCGGAAACTACGGCCTGACTCGTCCGGCGAGAGAAATGCTGTATACCGGCGTCACGCAGGAAGAACGTTTCAAAGCCAAGCCCGTTATTGATATTGTTGTCTATCGGGGCGGCGACGCGATCAGCGGAATGGTATTCGCTTTTCTGACCGATGGCATTGGTCTCGGACTCGCCGCTGTTGCCATCGTCGGGTCGGCCATCGCGGCCGCCTGGGGCGGTACCGGAATCTGGTTGGGTAAACAGTTTGAGCGTGTAACAAAAAGGGGAAGGAACGATGAGTAAGCCGTGGTTTGATCAGTACGATCCGTGGATGCCGCATGAGATAGACGCGGACGCGTATGCAAATGTTGTCGATATGTTGATGGAGGCCGGCGAACGATTCAAAGATAAGGTCGCATTTAGCAATTTCGGCGCCACGAAAACCTATGGCGAGAGCCTCGATCTGTCCCGAAATTTTGCAGCGTATTTGCAAAACACTCTGGGAGTGAAGAAGGGCGACCGCATCGCGTTGATGGCGCCGAACATGATGGCGTTTCCGATCGCGATGTTAGGCATTCTGCGTGCAGGGGGAGTGCAGGTTAACGTCAACCCAATGTATACAGCGCGCGAGCTTGAGCATCAATTGAACGATGCAGATACTGACACGATAGTGATTTTTTCCGGTTCGACGGGGACCTTGGCCGAGATCATTGAATCGACGGGCATCAAGAATGTCATTGTCGTGGGGCTGGATGACCTGATCAATATCGGATTGCCGTCGCCGCCGACTGATCCTCGCCTTAGCAATACAGTTTCGTTTACGGATGCAGTAGCGGCCGGAGCCGACATGGAGCTTGCGGATGTCGATATCTGCGGCGATGACCTGATCTATTTGCAATACACGGGTGGTACCACTGGCGTGTCCAAGGGCGCGATGCTCACGCATCGAAATCTCGTTGCGAACGTCATGCAATTTGAAAGCTGCGGCGGCGACTACATCGATTTTGGAAATGACGTCGTTATCACGGCGATTCCGATGTATCACATTTTCGCATTGATGGTTAACACACTGTCCTATTTCAAGTTCGGTGGCACCAATGTAATGATCACGAATCCGCGGGATATGCCGGCGTTCGTAGCGGAATGGGCAAAGTGGCAGGTGAACGTGTTTTCGGGCGTCAATACGCTCTTCAACGGTCTTCTGCACACGCCTGGCTTCTCGGACCTGGATTTCTCGTCACTGCGCTTTAGCGTCGGCGGCGGTGCGGCCGTACAAAAAGCGGTTTCAGACATGTGGAAAAAAGTTACCGGCAAGCATATTAAAGAGGGTTATGGATTGTCGGAGACGTCTCCGATTCTGACCTTAAACCCATTCGGCTCAGAAGAGTTCAGGGGCGCCATTGGCGTACCGGCACCTTCTACGGATCTTTCGTTGCGCAATGAAGACGGCGAGGAGGTAGCGCAGGGTGAACGCGGCGAAATCTGTGCAAAGGGCCCACAAGTGATGAAAGGCTATTGGCGCCGAGAGGAAGAAACGGCGGAGGCCATGACCGATGACGGCTATTTTTGCACGGGCGATATTGGCGTCATGGATGAAACCGGATTCTTCAGGATCGTAGATCGCAAGAAAGACATGATTATCGTCTCGGGCTTCAATGTGTTTCCGAATGAGGTTGAAGCAGAAGTCGCGGCGATGGACGCAGTGCTTGAGTGCGCCTGCATTGGTGTACCCGACAAAAAGTCAGGGGAGGCGGTGAAGATTTTCGTCGTCAAGAAAGACCAATCACTGACGGAACAGGCTGTGAAAGCGCATTGCAAAGAATGTCTGGCAGGCTACAAGGTTCCACGGATTATCGTGTTTATCGACGAGCTACCAAAGTCTACCGTTGGCAAAATATTGCGTCGCGAACTCAGGGACATGTGACGAACGTTCTTACGCAGGTAGCATCACCAAGGTACCGTCAATTCCGATAAATTTTCGCATGGCATTTGCGGCACGCAAGGTCATCGCTTCCAGAACGATATTGTGGATCTTTCCCGGTGACTTTCCGGCAAGCTCGTCCTCGACATCCAGCTCCAGATGAGCGCCGTTGACTCGGAACAACAGTGTTCGGCTGGGCTCGTAGCTTGACCAGCCGATGAACTTCCAGGGCTCAGCGAGACCGACTTTTCGACCATCGTGGAGCAGCGCGTAGCATTCCGCGTTCCTCAGCGGGATCTCGACGGAGTACTCTGCGACTTCCGTGTGGCTCGCCCCGCGCAGCGGGATCAGGTCGTCAAGCAATGAAACGGCGTGCGGTGATTCCTTTAGCTGTGGCATTTCTCGTTCCCCTGGTGCGTATGATTGGCCTTCAGTCTACGTCAGGGAACCATGAAATTTCACAGAAAAAATTTCACACTGTTAATTTTACAACCTTAAAACCGGATGATTACACCTCCGCTGAGTGAGCGATCAGTACCCGGCAGCCTCGCGCCCACAGCGATATCAGATCCGCCGGCACGGTTCACGCCGGCAAGATGGTCCTCATAGGCCCTGTCGAGGGCGTTGTTCACCTGTGCTTCGAAGCGAATCGACTCCGAGGGGCTCCAGCTGAACGTCATATCCAATAACGCATATCCCGCGGTTTGTGTTTCGTCATTGAACGAGGCAACCCGATTCTGGTGAGCATAAGCCGTAAGTCGCGTACCGAAAAACATTGATTTATTCGCGTAGGTGATACCGATATTCGCATTGGGCGGAGCCAGTCGATACAGGTTGTCCGAGATGTCTGTACGCTTACCCTGAACATAGGTCGCGACACCATCAATGCTGACTTGCTCACTGAGACGATAGTCCCAGGCCAGATCGACTCCCCAGATTTCCGCATCAGTATCTGAGAACTGCAGTGCGGCCTGGCCGGACATCATCATCGACATCATATTGGCGGCAGCATTATCCGATGGCGCACCCTGAATGTAGCCGCTTATGTCTTTGAAAAAGACTTGTGGGGAAAGACTGAATCGATCGAATGACGCTTGAAAACCCAGATTCATCTCGTTCGATCGTTCGGATTCGAGCGTTCGGTCACCAACGTAAGTGCGACCATCAGCGAGACCACCGGTGGCTTGCATCGGCAGCCACAGGTACAGCTCTTGATACGACGGCGCTCTCGACTTGCTGGCGATTTCTGCACGCCACTCGAGCTTGCTGGTCTTTTTCAAGCGGTACTTGGCAACGACGTCAACATCATCGAAGCGAAGATCGCGATCGCCGGCGTTAAAGTCGTCAGCCAAAACCTGCGCGGCTGGCGCCATAATGCCCGCGAACGACACCGCGCCGGCGTCTGTTTCAACACGTTTGGCACTCAATCCTATTTCCAGTTCCGCCGATTCGATATCAAGAGTCCATTCTGCGAAAACCCTCATAAGATCACGGTGCACGTCAGAAAAATTGGCAATTCGAAACATTGGGTTCGTGGGATTCGTAATCGAGGAATCGTGGTCAGCAAGGACGCCGTCAACGCCGAGTCGAAAATAGGAATCGCCAAGATCGAAGCGACCCGCGAGTGAATAAGACTCGCCATTCCCCGAGGCAGTATTGAGTCGCTGCGTCATTGCTGGCGGTGCTGCTCGCAGCGAGAAATTGTCCATTAAGTGATCAACGTTATTAACGGCCACGTGTCCTTCGATGGAGGTTCGTGGCGTCATTGCGTAAAGAAAGTGGCCTCCTGCCAGGTTCGTATCGATCAGACCAATATCCATCGGTAGTGCTGGCGTTCCCGAATCAGTTGTTTCGAGTTTCCCTGCAAACACAACGAGGTGACTGTCACCGTTGGTGAACGCGTAGCTCACGTCGTATCGTTGTCGGTCCAGCATTGATGGTTGAATGTCACCGACGGACGTTGATTGATTGCTGCCGCTATCCAGCTCGGTGATCAATGACAGTCGGTGCGACGAATCCGATACTGTGAATCGTCCTGCCGTCGTGTGCAGGTTCCCGTTGCTGGAGTAACGACTGCCGATAAAACCAGACAGTGACATCGTGTCGCCACCGAATTGTCCCCGCGCGAGCCGAGTTGACAGGTGTCCGCCGATCGATTCCGGCGCAGACGACACGCTGGCAATGCCGCGTTCCACGGCGAGTGATTCTGCGATCATTGGCGAGATGTAAGAGAGCGGGGCATCCATCGCATTGGGGCCGCCGGAGACAACGGCGTGATTATCGATCGTAATGGCAACGCGGTCGCCATACATGCCGCGATACTGGGCGATGCCCGTGATGGCACCATTGCGATTGACGTCGGCACCCGGCAGCGCCTTCAATGCCATGGCCGTATCGACCAGTATTTTCTGGTCGACCGCTACTTCAATAAGTTTTGACGAGACGCTCTGGTCAGCAACGATAATCTCGTCAATGACATCATCTTCGTCCTGCGCCATAACGGGGTTGACTGCGAGCAGCAATAACACCGCTCCGTGTCGGATTTTCATGGTAGTGCTCCTGAATGACGATTTTGTGTTGCGATCTTAGTGTCGCAAGCAATAGGGGGATGTCGTCAGTCAGGCAGGCGGTGCGCGAGAACGGTAAGCGGATAAGGGAGAGGAGCGGACTATCTGTGCTGATTCTGGAAAATACTGGGGGAGGCTCTGTTCGGAATCGATATCAACGTCGGCTTGATCGACGGCCATTGCTGAAAACAGCAGGTGGCCGATCTGGCAAAGGTCGGGTTCGGCATCAGCGGGTGAGTCGCCGCTGTTGCCATGATGGTGCTGATGCTTCGCTGAGGCAGACTCTGGCATTACGAAGCCGGGTGGAAGCTGCTCCGGGCAGAGTTCGAATAAGAGCCCGTCGCCGGAGGTTCCGGGCATGTATCCAAGCGGGGTAAGAGCACGGAGCAATAACCCGGCAGACAGGACAATAGCTACGGTTCGCTTGAGCACAGGATAGATCATGACGCTTTGAAGTCTAGCAGCTCTCGGCGCCAGACGTGATCAGGGAAAGACCGGGAATTAGTAAGGGAATCACCCTAGTGCAAACCGCGCTTTCTAGTAAACAGCGTTGCCGAGAAACTCAATTAAACTGGCTTTTGCAGATTTCTGCTCATCCCAAAGCTCATAGGACTGCGGCTTCGGTCCCGTGGTCTGAACTCGAATATCACCGGAAGCCGCGATCAGTCGCAGTTGGTCGACGGTGACTTCGTAGTACGCGTCTGCTGCCGATGACACAGGTCGCAGATAGACCGGTTCGCTGGCTCCAATCGCCGTGGCCGTCCAACCGGAGAGCTCCAGGGGAAGAGGCTCGCCGTCTGCATAAATCACTACGGACTCAAATCCATCCCGCGATTCTCCAGTGTCGCCGCTCTGCATCGTGTTCCAGATTCCCAGCCAAAGATAATAGCGAAACCCGCCAGCGCGGTTGACCTCGAGCGGCGCAAGATGCACAAAGTTTCGTGCAAAGGCCGCTCTGCCGGAGTTGTCTCGGTAAAAAACCAGTGGGGTCTCACTGTAAGTAATCGTTACAGCAGTAATCGGATCGAGCTTATTGCGAATGGTCCCATTGCTGCTGCCGCATGCAGTCAGCATGAGCAATGCAATTCCGGCGATAAAGTTTTTTACGGTCAAAAGAATGCCTGGTAGCCAAGGTTGACGAAGTAAAATTCGCGATCCGGGTTCGTTTCAGTCTGCTCGTTTCTGGAAAATTGTTTTCCAGCCTCAAATTCGATGCGAAATTTCTGGCTACGCCGATACTGAATCCGAATGCCGGGCGTGTAAACCCAGTCGGTGTCACCCGTGGAGGAACGTTGACGCTGATCGATACGTAATCTTGGGTTTATGCGCCACGTCCTGCCAAACGGGTACCGGCTGTCAATCGTTAGCGATACGACGCTAGAGGTGTCCGAGTCGGAGTAGCGTGCGCTGACAATAGTGACGTCGCCCTCCTTAAGCAGACTACTGGCGATGACGCTGGTGGAGTAGTAGCTGTAAGTGTTCGCGGGGTTGGCCTGAACGCCACCCGACTCCGGAGTCGCGTCGATATCTGACTGACTCACATCCGCGTTGATCTGCAGTTTCGGTGTCAACGAATGGGTCAGGCCGAGTGTGACTGTCGTGGACAAGGGGCTTCGATCAAACCCGAATTGTCTGATCTCGTCGATAGAATAGAGCTCAAGCAAGTTCGAAAACTCAAGGACAGGCTGACCGATGAGTGCGTTGCCGGCGCTCAGGAACGGGCTATGTCTCCGATCGAATGAACCATGCATTGAGAACTTCGATCCGAATCGCCAGCTCCCTTGCAGGAAGGCGCTCCCCAATTCACTGTAGGACGTATCGTAATCGATCATGCCCCACAGGCTCTGTTTGTCGCCGAAATATCGAAACTCGCCGCCGACAGCCTCCCTGTCGCTGACGCCCTCAATATCCTGTTCGATGTAATAGACGCCCAGTTCCAGACCATCAATCGGGGGGCGATAGTTGACGCTAGTGCCGTAAAACGATCGGGAAGAGTCGACTCCGTCGGATGCCGAGTAGGCCGGTTTTCCATATACGGCACTGATGAGAAAATTCTCGCCAAGCTCGTAGCCGAGATTCAAGCCGTCAAATCGACCGAGAACACCGCCCGTGTTTCGAGACTGTCGACCGATTCGCCCACGTAAACCAGTGACGGCATCTGCAAGATCGGCGTACGCATAGGAAACCCGTAGCTCGTCGCCAGATTTCGTGCGCTCGCTCAAAAAGTCGTTTCGATTGCCTGTCGATAAGCGGCTACTGAAATCGAGCCGCTCACCGCGTCGCCGCACATCGAAATTCAAGTCGGAATAAAGTGCGGACTGGCTGACTATCTCGTCCTGGTCATTCGGCTGATTAACGGCGCGTCGATAATACTGAGAAAAATAGGTTTGAAACCGCCAGTCACTCTGCCTTGGTGCCGGACTGCGTCCCAAATCGCCGCCACTTGCGGCGACTTGCGTGCCGCGACGGTCCGTGGCGAGGAGCGCTGCCAGTCGCTGGCTAACTCGTGCAGCGCCGTCATTATCGGGATACAGAGACAGGTAGCGTTGATACTCCGCTCTTGCATGCGCCATCTGTCCGTTCTTTTCCCGCGCCAATGCAAGATATTCTTGCGCCTCCGGCTGACGGGTATTTTCGGGGAGCTGCAGCACCTTCGTATAGATTTGAATCGCTCGCGAAATTTCGCCGGCAATGATGGCTTTTCGAGCCTGTTCCATTAATGAGTCGACTTTTGAGCCTGCGCTGCCATCACCTGCAGTCTGGCCAATCAGCGGCGCCGCCGCCATTTGCTTTGCGACCAGCACTTCGGTAGTCGTTGAGCGCGAATCGACCTGATCAATCCAGGCCCCCGGATAGTCGATCTTGAGTTTGGCTAATGCGTCGTTTGCACTGCCGGCGGAGTCGAAGGCGCCAAGCCGGAGGCGGTACCACTGCTTACCATCGACAATAACTTCGGTGTAGTAAAGACGCTGACTCTCAAGAACCTGCAGGTTTGGCGCGTCGGCGACCGTGGGAATTCGCCGAAACGATGCGAGGTTGATTGCCCAGTCCGGGAGAATTTCGGTCGGCCGCTTGACCTGTCTGTGTGAAACGTTGGGCGCGGATTGTGCCGTCGCGAGCGGCGTGGCGGAGGTGTCGGATGGACTGACCCGAACAGCGACGTCAAACGACAATGAAAGCATGTCGACGTCGAAATCGACAGGTTCACTGAAAATCAGCGTCAGTATTTTTTCCCCTGACGATTCACCGTCGTATTCCAGTTCGACCAAATGGGCTTTGTCGGCATTGAACGGTCTAAGCCGGCTTCGTGACTCCGCGACGGTTGGCGACACGCCATTGCAAATGCTGGTCGGCTCAAGGTAAATGCGCAGCCGGTCGCCTCTTTCTCGCGGCTCATGCCGCAGGTACTCCGTCTTGCAATTGAAACGCACATTAATTTCCGCACTGGAGTCATCCTCCGAATCGGCGACGGATACTCTGGAGTTCGCTATGAAGCCTGACGCAGCGAACGCGTGCGGCGCAGCGAGCAACAACGCACAAAGTAATCCGCTCCCAATCTGACGATTCGCATTGATCAGAAGTCACCGCCGGAGATTCGATGTTCCGGTCCGTTACGAGTTTTCTTGATCGTTGTAAACGAGGAGTTCGTGTAAACGTGGC
This sequence comes from uncultured Woeseiaceae bacterium, assembly GCA_964568835.1. Taxonomy (GTDB): domain Bacteria; phylum Pseudomonadota; class Gammaproteobacteria; order Steroidobacterales; family Woeseiaceae; genus UBA1847. Next base: position 42,150 of record CAZMRZ010000012.1, read on the forward strand.
AGGCACCGGAACAATCGCGCAGCTCACTGGCGGTGTACTTAATGTCCGGGTTTTCAGATTTTTTGTGCGGGCCTGATTTGTAGTCGCCAGCATGGCAGCCTGCGCAGTCGGGCTGAAATGCGGGAAATTGCCAGTTAACAATTTCGCTGTTGTTCTGGTGGCATTCTGTGCATTGAAGATTGCCGCGGTGATCGAGCGGTTCATAAGGCAGACCGGTGTGGCTGAAATCGGCGGGAGTCCAGGCGTTCGGGTTGTGGCACAAGCCGCAATCCTGTGTGGTATTGAAATGACCCGGATTCTGGCCCGTCGCCGCCGTGCCGTTGTGACAGGACGAACAGGAGCCGAGAACCTGATCGTGATCGACCGTCGTGACCGGTTCCCATACATTGGTATTGTGACAATCCTCGCAAACGTTGGTCGTCAGCACGTGCAGTGGACCCTTGCCGGTGGCGTCGGTACCGTTGTGACAGCCGATGCAATTGTCGACGATATTCACGTGATCGAAGTTCGCAGGCACCCAGGCGACGCTCGTGTGGCAGTCGTCGCAGTTGTTGCCGCTCGTAATATGGGTCGGGTGCTTGCCGGTGGCGATTGTGCCGTCATGACATGATTCGCATGTCCCGATAACCTGTGTGTGATCTACGGCGTAAGTGGGCACCCAGACATTCGACGTGTGGCAATCCTCACAAACATTGCTTGTCTGGATGTGGGTCGGGTCTTTGCCGGTTGCGTCGGTGCCGTTGTGGCAACTGGCGCAATTGCCGGCAATGTTCACGTGATCGAAATTCGCGGGCAGCCAGCCAATCGTTGAGTGGCAGTCGTCACAATTGTTGCCGCTAGTGATATGTGTCGGATTCTTGCCGCTTGCAATAACACCATCATGGCAGTTGCCGCAGGTTCCGATAACCTGGGTGTGGTCGACCGTGAATACCGGTGCCCAGACATTCGACGTGTGGCAGTCTTCGCAGACATCCGTGGTTTGAACGTGGGTTGGCGATTTGCCGGTGGCCTCGACGCCGTTGTGGCAGCTCACGCAATTGCCGGTAATACTGACATGATCGAAGTTGGCCGGTAACCAGGCGACAGTCGAGTGGCAGTCATCGCAATTGATGCCGCTTGCAATGTGAGTCGGGTGTTTACCGGTCGCTGTCAGACCATCGTGGCAGGAGCCACAGGAACCCAGAACCTGTGTGTGATCAACGGTATCAGCAGGAACCCAAATATTGCTGTTGTGGCAGTCCTCGCAGACATTCGTTGTCTGTATGTGAGTCAGATTCTTGCCGGTCGCTTCAATGCCATTGTGGCAGCTGGTGCAATTCCCGGTGATGCCCACATGATCGAAATTCGCAGGTCGCCAGGCGACGCTTGAATGACAATCGTCACAGGTATCGCTGCTGGCGATGTGCGTTGGGTGTTTGCCAGTGGCAATGACGCCGTCGTGACATGAGTTGCACGTGCCAATCACCTGTGTGTGATCAACGGTGAAGGCCGGGGCGAAGATATTCGTGTTGTGGCAGTCCTCGCAGACATCACTGGATTGAATATGAGTGACATCTTTACCCGTCGCGTCCACGCCATTGTGGCAGTCGATACAATTGCCCGTGATATTCAGGTGATCGAAGTTTGCGGGTAACCATCCTGTCGTCGAATGGCAGTCATCACACGTATTACCGCTCGTAATATGGGTCGGATTCTTGCCAGTCGCGATGGATCCGTCGTGGCAGGATCCGCAGGTACCGATCACATCGAGGTGATCGACGGTGTCAGCGGGCGCGAAAACGTTCGTGTTATGGCAGTCTTCACAGATCTCGGTTGTCTGTATGTGGTTGATATTCTTGCCAATGGCGTCTGTACCGTTATGACAGCTGCCGCAATTGTCGAAAATATCGTCGTGACTGAAGATCGCAGGCAGCCACCCGGTCGTGGCGTGGCAATCGTCACAATTCGTTCCACTCGAAATGTGGGTGGGGTTTTTGCCGATGGCTGTGACGCCGTCATGACAAGAGCTGCAAGTGCCCAGCACCTGGGTGTGATCTACAGTGAAAGTCGGTGCCCAGACATTCGACGTGTGGCAGTCCTCGCAGATGTTGGTCGTCTGAATATGTGACGGAGACTTGCCAGTCGCTTCAACACCGTTGTGGCAGCTCGCGCAATTACCGGTGATATCCACGTGGTCGAAGTTTGCCGGCAACCAGCCGACCGTGGAGTGGCAGTCGTCGCAATTGGTGCCGCTTGGAATATGAGTTGGGTGTTTGCCGACGGCCGTAGTGCCATCATGACAAGAACCGCAGGTGCCCAGTACCTGTGTGTGGTCAACCGTTACAGCGGGCTCAAAGAGGATCGTGCTGTGGCAGTCTTCGCAGACATTGCTTGCCTGTATGTGTGTCACGCCTTTGCCGATCGCGGTAGCACCATCGTGGCAGCTCACACAATTCCCGGAGATGCCTGAATGATCAAAACGTGCCGGAAGCCATGCAGTTGTGCTGTGGCAGTCATCACATTGATCGGTACTGGATATATGGCTTGGCGTTTTCCCCGTTGCCTGGGCGCCATTGTGACAGCTGACGCAACTGCCGGTTATCGAAGAATGATCCATGAATGCGATGACGGCCCAGCTTGGCGTAATATGACAGTCCGAACACTCGCCAGTCGTCAAAACATGATCGGTAGGCTTGGTGGAGGCACGGACGAGATTACTCTCCGTGTGACAGCTCGTACACGTTGAGTTTGTGGGCCCAAACGTACCGCCAACATGGCAGCCTTCACAGGTTACGTTTGTATGCGCACCGTCCAGAACGAAACCGGTACTGAAATGATCGAACGTTGTCTGTGCTTGTGCAACGCCAGCTGCCAGCAGTAAGACGAAAACAATCGTAATCGTAATGCGTTTCATTGTACCGACCTCACGTCGCTAAAGGAGTCAGCTGAATGGCAGCGACCGCAGTCGGGACCAAACTCTCCATCATGTAAATCACTGGATTTGTGGCAATTGCCGCAGCTTCCGCCTCCGAGTTTCATTCCGCTGAACGACGTACGATGGCAGTCATCGCAGCCGACATCGACGTGCGCACCTGTGAGCGCGAAGTCTGTTTGCAGATCGTGATCGAACGTCCACGAGGTCCAGGCAACCGGGTTGTGGCACGAGCCGCACTCGTCGTCGAAATTACCGCGGTGCGGATCTTCTTCCTGATGGCAGGAAACACAAGCGGACTCCGTCTCGCCGAAAGTCTGTGTCTTATGGCAATCGGTGCACTCCACATCGTCGTGTTTTCCGAGCAGCGGAAATGGGCTGAGATCGTGATCGAAAAACAGAGGATCCTGCCAATTCACTTCGGTATGGCAATTCTCGCATTGAGTGCCGAGAGACTTTTCGTGCACATCGTCATCCAGGTGACAGGACTCGCAGGTCGTTGTGAGCTCGACTTCAAAGATCGGATCGACATGACAGTCGTTGCAGGCCGCTTCCAGATGACCGCCAAATAACTCGTATTTCGTGTCCGTGTTGTGGTCGAAGAACGGTTCTGGCCAGGCGTTGCTGGCATGGCATGTCTCGCATTGTTCGCCATTGTGAGCGTCGTGGTTGTCATCTTCGAGATGGCAGGAAATACAGGTTGTTTCCATTTCGTCGTCAAATGGACTTTCCGAATGACAATCGCCGCAAGTGAGCTCCCCGTGTTTGCCCACGAGATCGAAGTCCGTATCCCTTGAGTGATCAAAGCTCGAGTCATGCCAATCGCTCGGGTTATGGCAGCTCCCGCATTGATTGCCGCTGCGCCCATGATGCGCGTCATCTTCGGCGTGGCAGTCGACACAGGCGGAGGGTGGCTTGGCGAAGGTTCGATCCTCATGACAATCCAGACAAGCCGCTTCGCCGTGTTTGCCGAGCAAGGGATATTCTGTTGTTCCGTGGTCAAACTTGCCTTCCAGCCACTCGGTCGGCTCATGACAGGTAACACACTCAAAGCCCATCGTTTCCTGATGCGGCTCGTCTTCACGATGACAGTCGACGCACTCGGATGGCGCTTCTCGATGCTTCAAATCCGGTTCATGACAGTCGGCGCAGTCGGCCTCGGCGTGAGAACCTCCCAGCTCGAAGTCGGTGAAGCGATGATCAAACGTAGCTTCGTCCAGAATAACGACGACCGCATCTCGTCCCTCGTGTTCTGTATGGCAGCTGGAGCATTGATCGGTCTGGACTTCTGCGCGAAGCCCATGAAATCCTTGCTCGCCACCGACGTCGCTTGCGACATCTTCATGACAATCGAGGCAAAGTTGCCGTTGCCCTTTTTTGTCGAATAATTTGTGGCAGCTGGAGCACTCGCTTTCCAGATCCGCATGCCCCTGGATGACATCACCGGGCATGACGAGCGTCTCTATATCCTGAGCAGCTGCGTTATGTGATGTTACTAAGGCAATTGTCATCACTAGTCCGAGTAATAGAATCCGTTGCAAAAGCGTTTGCCCGTCCTTCTAGCTAGTACATGTGAACTGCGAGTACATGCACGAGCGCAGAGATGATCAGTAAGATAAATAGCGGCATGTGAAACA